>NZ_MRCC01000024.1 GCF_001904655.1 Chroogloeocystis siderophila 5.2 s.c.1
TCGTGTCTACTTAGCGGCTCCCCGTTTCGTTCTTAACCCAACTGCGTAACTCCTGTGCTAGTTGTCTCATCTCTAAACTTAAGGGAATAGATGCGAGTTGAAACTCACTATTGTTATCTCTAACAGCATGTCCCGTTTCAACAGTAAGATGAAACTTGCCAAAGTAAATACATTCCTGTTGCGTGATGCTTTGTAACTCCTGAGCGACTTGTGTAGTGTGGCTAAATAAAATATCTCCTGTGGCTTCAATAGCTTCAATAGCTGCCATTTTGACAATGGGATCGGCATTTAGGGTATATGCAGAAAGTTGATAGGATAATTGTCGAGTGATGCAAGTGTCGTTGCCCCAGAGAAATCGTAAGGTATCCACAAAGCTTTTAGGACGGTCAAATCCTAACACCTGCAAATCTCGCAGGAACCAATGCCAATGATGGTCATCTTCATAGGTATGCTCGTTGATCGCGTTTTGAACTAGATCAAAGTTGCTAGTCTCGTCACGAAATACGTATTTATTGAGATCCCCAAAACTCATGATGAAATGGGCGATACAAGGAGAAAATCCTAGTCGTTGTAACGGAGAGATACTGCTGTCTTGCATGAATTGAAATAGGGGAGCTTGAGCAAACTCTGCTTTTTTGGTTTCAATGAAATCCAAAACATCTTGAAAGGATGCGAATTCAATAGTAGGAGGAATCATATTTACTCTTAGTTTCAGGTGCTTGATTTACAAAATCTTCAATATTTGTTGAGTAGGGAATAAATAGATGTTATGCAACTTTCCTTTATGTCCCTGTGGTTGTACGTCAAAAGCAATTTGATATGAACACGCTCACTTGAAGAACGAGTAATAACTGTAAATCCCACTATGTGGCGCTAAACTGCAAAAAAGTCCATAAATATTTCTTTTGGCAATTCTTGCAGTACTCATCGATGACATTCCTTGAGTACTTGTGCCCGCACTCTGACTACTTGCACCATCGCTATCTGACCAGTAACCTGAAAGAGTGCAAGTCACTGTCTGATTGTTGTAATTTTTAAGTACATAAACAGTCGTATAAGGTCCAGTCCGTAGTACCTTCATCGTCTCCAGGGACTCCCCGAACAATGGGACAAGCTACATATGCATACGAAGTACTAGAGTTATATATGTAATTTGGCCCTCGAACAAGTTTTGGCAGATCAGTAGAAGTTGAGTGCTGACACATACTACCTGGGAATGCTTTGTATGAATCAGCCCATGCTGGGCTAGTAGTAATTGCTGTCGCAGACATCAAAGTTGCTAGTGCAACGATCGCTTTTGTCTGTTTGGAGATTTTTTCTGAAATAATCATAGTTTTGTCGTTTTGTTAGTAGTGGGTTTAAATGTAATGTGCTAGTAGCCAGCGTTGTCAGCACAAAACCATCCGCGACGTGCTTAATACAGCAGCCAGAATTAAGCTATTAAGCTGAAATAAATATCAAGTTGCAGTTCAGTAGAATTGAATAATGCAATTCTGTGAGTGTTGTTCTTGAGGCTAATCGCGATCGCCCAATGGATTGCTGATACCATCTAGCTTAGAGAAAACCATCACTATTGGCAGTAGGAAAAGATCGGATCAAATGTCGGAAATGATCGGATCGTTGTTTAAATAACGTTTGGGAATGTGTAATAGGTAATAGTAGATTTTTTCCCATGACCGCCGTTCTGCTTGGGACACCACAAGCAGCGTGCGGCGGCTTCGCCAATTACCAGTTACCAATTTTAGGGAAGAACATTGATGCGACCACAACACAGCAGTTGACCTGAAGTTAAAGTCAATGTCTCAATTGCAACTTCTGAGCCGAGATCGATCTGAAAATAGTCGATATCAAATAATTCTGTGTCGAATTGAATTTGTAGTTCTTTTAACGCTAACGTTTGACCATCAATTAATTCTAATCGCGTGTTTAGCATGAGTGGCATTTGGCAATCGCTTGCTATTATGCCGTTGATTGTCAGGCGATCGCATCCTATATTAACTTGCTCCCAGTGAACTGCTTCATGTGTAATGCTATTTTCTGGAAGAAACGATTTAAGTAAGGTAGTCAGCGCCTCTGCAAGTAAGGGAGACTTTAAAGAAGTATTTAAGTCAGATTCATTCAAGCATACTTCGCCGAAAACTGGTATAGGTTCGAGTAATCGTAATGGTTGACCGCGCAACACTCCGCCCAGATTTGTTTTAATATTTTTGCCTGCGATTTCCAGTCGGGTGAGATAAAGTCCTTGATAAACTGCGTTTTGCGCCGAAATAGACACTTGGGGAATATAACCTGAGAGAATTTGGCGATCGCCTCCTGAAATTTGAACATCGAGATGCGCGACTTGCTGAACTTGCGATCGCAACCACAACCGTACCGCAGGCGATAGCACTTTGGCGATCATGCGACTTTGTTTAGAATGGTTGTCTGAAGTCATGCCCTCGGTTATCGATGTACGGTTATGTTCCGCTTCTACTTCTGTCTTTTGACTCCCCACGTTTTTGCCCCTAGCTCTTATGATTGAACTCGTAGTGATTCTTTAATATTTGTACACAATCTGCTACATACAATGACAAAATTTTGTATGGGCAGAACTCATTAATTTTTTTTATCATGGAGGAAAGAATTCAAAAAATTCTCTCCCAGTGGGGTGTTGCGTCACGGCGACAAGCAGAAGAGATGATTCGGCTGGGAAGGGTGCGGTGCAATGGAAAAGTCATTGAGTTAGGACAGAAAGCCGATCCCCAAGTTGATGCCATTACAGTTGACGGTAAACTGCTTCAACTGCGATCGCGTCCGCAACCAGTTTATCTCTTACTCAACAAACCAGCTGGAGTTATATCTACTCGTCACGATCCCCAAGGACGCCGCACTGTTATGGATCTCCTGTCGCCAGAATTACGTGTCGGTCAAGGCATTCATCCTGTTGGACGCCTAGATGCAGATTCTACAGGAGCGTTACTGCTGACTAACGATGGCCACCTAACACTCGCACTAACACACCCTAGGCACAGTATTACAAAAACTTATCAGGTGTGGGTAGAAGGTCATCCACCACCAGCGGTATTACAACAATGGCGTCGTGGTGTGATTTTGGATAACCGTAAAACTCGACCTGCGCGTGTCAGCATAGTCGATCAAAATCACACTCATACTTGCTTAGAGGTGATTTTACAAGAGGGGAGGAATCGACAAATACGACGTATTGCTCAGCAATTAGGGTATCCCGTACATCAGTTACAGCGTACGGCGATTGGCTTGATTCGATTACAACCGCCGCCTTTACCTGAGGGCTGCTATCGTCCGTTACAAGATTTTGAACTACGTTTTTTACGCGATCAAACAGACCGCGTACGTATTCAGGAATCAAGTGCAATCAAGGAGTGACAAATGATCAAGTGGTGTAGGAAGCAGAAAGTTAAAATTGAACCGTCGCTAGAACAACAAAGCGCCGAGAAGTTGTTAGAAATAGGTGCGCAATTACGTCAAGCGCGCCAAGTTCAAGCTTTATCCTTAGAAAGAGTCGCGTTGAGAACAATGATTCCACGACATTTACTCAAGGCAATCGAAGCAGGAAATAGAGAAGAACTCCCCGAACCAATTTATATTCAAAGTTATATTAAGCAATACGCTGATGCTCTTGGTTTAGATGGAACTGAGTTGGCTCGCAACTTCCCTATAGAAGATCGGCGAATATTGCTTAAACCTACGCAGCGAATCTTACCCGCAGCACAATTACGACCGATTCATCTTTATTTGTTATATTTATTTGTTGTTTTTTGGGCTGTTAATGCTTTATCGTACACTTTGAGTCGTAATCAACTGCAAGAAAGTAGTTTTCAACGCGTACAGCAGTTACTACCTACACAAACGCGATCGCAACAATCAGATATCCAATCTGTTAGTACTGCGAATCAAGATAGCAAACCAGTCAGAATTAGCGTAACGCTCAAAGCTCAATCATGGCTAAGGGTTACGGCTGATGGTCAAACAACGTTTGAAGGAACTCTTCCCCAAGGAACCCAACGCACTTGGGAAGCTGAGGAAGAACTCACCCTCAAAACAGAAAATGCTGGCGGCGTTTTAGTGCAGTTTAATCAAGAAAAAGCTAAACAAATTGGCAATCCAGGTCAAATGCAGGAAGTCACTTTTGCAGCAAATCAGCGACTCTGAATTGTTGAGAGGTCAGGGATCAGAGAAATTATTAGTTATAAGACTTTCTCCAACTCAAAACTAATTACTCACCCCTCACCCCGCGCCCCTACTTCCTCTTCATAGGAGCGCGACCGTATAATTCTGTCAAAGATTTGAGGCGATCGCGCAACTCAGAAGTGAGATCGTCTGAAGGATAGCGCCATTCCCAGTTACCTTCGGGTTTACTGGGATAATTCATGCGTGCTTCTGTCGGTAAGCCCAATAAATCCTGGAGTGGAATCAGCGCTTGATTTGCTACCGAACTTAATGCTAAGCGAATCAGATCCCAGTGAATACCATCAGAACTTAAACAACCCAAGTAACGCTGTAATCTTTCTTTTTCGTACTCAGAAGCACTGTTAAACCAACCTACTGTTGTATCATTATCGTGCGTTCCTGTGTATACGACGCAGTTACGTGGAAAGTTGAATGGTAAAAAAGGATTAGCGGCATCGGAACCAAAGGCAAACTGCAAAATCTTCATTCCAGGAAATTCAAAGCGATCGCGCAGCGCCTCAACTTCGGGCGTAATCACGCCTAAATCTTCGGCTAACACCGGAAGCTTACCCAACTGTTCATTAATAGCTTGAAATAACGCTTCGCCTGGGGCTTCAATCCACTCGCCATTTATCGCAGTCGTTTCTCCTTGTTCTACCGCCCAGTAAGCTTGAAACCCCCGAAAATGGTCAATCCGAATAATATCAACGTAATCAAGGATCGCTTGAAACCGTTGCACCCACCACTTAAAATTGAGTTGCTGTAACTTCTCCCAGTTGTATACAGGATTGCCCCACAATTGACCTGTTTCACTAAAGTAATCTGGGGGAACTCCCGCCATTAAGGCGACTTCGCCTGTTTCTTCGTCCAAACAAAAAATCTCTGGATTTGCCCAGACATCAGCACTATCATGCGCTACATAAATCGGGATATCACCAATAATGACGATACCCTGCTGATTTGCGTAGTGTTTGAGTTCATTCCACTGGCGGAAAAACTCAAACTGTACAAATTTGTGGTAGAAAATTTCTGCTTCTAGCTGTTGCTGCGATCGCGTTAAAGCCTCTGGATGACGACGCGCAATTTCTGTTTCCCACTGATACCAACTGACACCTTCATTCGTATCTTTCAGCGCCATGAACAACGCATAATCATCTAACCAATAAGCTTTGGCTGTACAGAATTGCGCGAATTCTTGCTGTTGTTGCGGTGTTGCTTTTGCCCTAAAATTTTCGCAAGCTTTCTTGAGTAAAGGAAGCTTAATTGGTACAACTTGGTCAAAATCAACTTTGTTGCGCGGAAACTCTGGTAAATTAACGAAGTCCTCGGCTGTCAACAACCCTTGTTTTTCTAAGCTTTCTGGGCTAATCAACAGAGGATTACCCGCCATTGCCGAGTATGAGGCGTAAGGAGAGTTACCATAACCTGTAGGTCCTAGTGGTAAAACCTGCCACAACTGTTGAGCGCTTTGTACTAAAAAATCAATAAAGGAATAAGCGGATTCGCCAAGATCGCCGATGCCAAATTTACTTGGGAAGGAGGTGGGATGTAGCAGAATGCCACTAGCTCTGGGAAAAGGCATATTTCATCTAAAGTGTTAGAAGCAGTCGCCATGAATTTAACACGCTCGACTGTGTTTCAAACCTATCTGTAGTTAGGAAAAACAGTACATGGCTTAAATGCATAAAGTAATGCTAGTATCTCAGTAAGCAAATGTATTTTATAGCACAAAATATAACAGTAGTTTTATGGTAAAATACCAGTCACTTTTGTTGACGGAAATTTTGCCCTTCTGCTTAGAATACTATTTGTACTCCAAAAACAAAATTAGTCGAAGGTGTTACTTTATGTACTTACGGCAAACGATTAAAACGCTATTACCTAACAAGATAGCAAAAGAAATCAAAGAAAACTACAAAAAAAATAAAGTATATAGTAATGAAATTAAGTTACTAAAAGGTAGGGAAATATCAACGAGTAACCAAACTAGTGTGTTATTTTTCACTACACGAAAATGCGCATCCACTTACATGAATAACTGCATAAGATATTTGAATGAAAAATACCTTCATTTAATGTCAGTAAATTTGGCTAGCTATGTTTGGCACTATTTGAATCAAGAAGTATATAAAGTACTAGAAGAAAAGCAAGCTGTAGCTTTTCGTCATAATGGAATTTTATATAGTCCACTACGGCAGTATGTTCCAATCAATAACTTGGAGAAATATTGCATTGTTTTAATGCTGAGAGATCCTCGAGACGTCATTGTCTCAAACTACTACTCTATAAACTATAGTCATACTTTACCTATTAATGAAAATCAACAGAAAGAATTTTTACAGTATCGGCAGAGAGTTCAACAGCAAACAGTAGATGAATACGTGCGCGAGAGAGCAGAGCGTTTTCATAAAATATATAGTGAATATTGTCATTTTCTGATTAAGGATAGAAACATTAAGTGGTTGCGATATGAAGACTTTATTCAGGATTTTGATTTATGGGTTAAACAATTAGGAGAATGCTTTAATATCGATATTGAAGAAAAAGATATTAATGCTTTATTTGAACTTAAGGGTGGAAATAAAAAAGTAGAAGAAAATAAGCTAAATCATATTAGAAAAGCGCTTCCAGGTGACCACAAAGAGAAGTTGAAAACAGAAACTCAAGATTTTCTTAATAAAAAATTCAAAGATATACTTTTAACATTAAACTACGAATAAACTTCTCAGCTTTTAAAGGTTAAAATTTATGACTATAATTAAAATGTAATCTCTTGTTAACCATTGTTGGAAAACTAGCAAAATTAAAAAATTGAATGACAAATGTAGCGTAATTATGAAAATCTCATGATTATGAGTAATACATAACGTTAAAATACATATAAGCAGTTGATATTATGTGTTAAATATACAAGACTTAAAATGTAAAATATCATAAGAAGTCATTTAGCAGAAAGCTATGAACGCACACGGCTCTTTCTTAACGCCTGTCAGCGACTCACTGAGTAAGATGAAGCGTTTATTCTATGGGAAATACTACGATCATCCCTATCTTTTTCCACGAGTAACGAATGAGGAAACTTATTTAATATCTTTTCCCCGATCTGGAAATACTTGGCTAAGACGCTTGCTCACTGCGCTGATCTGCAAGGAAGAAGCTGTTTGGCAGCTGATGGAGAGTATAGTTCCCGATATTCATATATATAAACCAGAGAATAAAAAAAAGCCAAATATAAAACCACTTATTGTAAAGAGCCATACTCCTTTTGTAGATATACCTGCAAAAGTAGTCTATGTCGTTAGAGATGGTAGAGACGCACTTTTATCATATTATTTTCTGCTTTTAAAAGAAGGAAAAATAAAACCAGATATATCGGTACTTGATATCTACTTTGATAATAATGTTTGGCCTTGTTCATGGCACACACACGTTGCAGGTTGGCTAGATGGGTTGGAAAAGCGAAACCCAGAGAGTTACAAAATTATTTATTATGAGGATTTGAAAAAATCGACGGCTGAGCAACTGTTTTTAGTAGCCAAGTTTATTGGTTTACCTGTTACATTGAGTGATGCAGAACAAGCTGTAGCATTACATCCTGTTAGAAATCAATCTAAATCGAATGAAATTAGCAGTAATCAAGAGAATAGTGGTTCTGTCGTTAAAAACAGTAAGACTAAATGGCAAGATATTCTTGTGGGAGAAGATTTAGTAAGGTACGAAGCGATCGCTGGTACAGAACTACAACGTCTTGGCTATCCGTTAATGAGTGATAAATGAAACAAGAAATAGAAACTTGTGGCTTTCGTTTAAAAACTTTTTAGATGAACTACCGAAATCCTGTTCCTACAGTTGATATCATTATCGAGTTAATCGATAGACCGCATCGACCTATTATCTTAATTGAACGCGATAACCCGCCTTTAGGATGGGCAATTCCTGGTGGTTTTGTTGACTATGGCGAATCTGTAGAATCAGCCGCCCAACGCGAAGCGAAAGAAGAAATAGGCTTGCAAGTGGAACTGATAGAACAATTTCAGGTGTATTCTGACCCACAGCGCGATCCACGCCAGCACACGTTGAGTGTGGTTTTTTTAGCAACCGCAACAGGCGAACCACAAGCTGGAGATGATGCGAAAAACTTGGGAATTTTTGAATCGTGGCGCATTCCTACAAATCTTTGCTTCGATCACGATCGCATTTTGCGCGATTATTGGCATTATCGCCATTACGGTATCCGACCTCGTTTGTCTTAATTAGAACTAAATACACAATTAGAACTAAATACACAATGACGCGAAAAGTTATTCGTACAAACTCTGCGCCTGCGCCCGTAGGACCCTATAATCAAGCGATCGCAGCAAGTGGTCAAATGATTTTTGTCGCTGGTCAAATTCCCCTCGATGCGTCAAGTGGGATCATTGGTGAAGATGTCGCACAACAAACTACACAAGTTATGGCAAATGTCAAGGCAATTTTAGAAGCTGCTGGCGCAACATTTCAAGATGTCGTAAAAACGACTGTATTTTTATCAGATATGAATAATTTTGCGGCAATGAATGCAGTGTATAGTCAATATTTTGACGAATCTACAGCGCCTGCGCGAGCGTGTGTCGAGGTGTCGCGTTTACCGAAAGATGTATTGGTAGAAATTGAGTGTATTGCGGTGATTGCAAATTGAGGGGCAAGGCATTGCCTTGCCCGCACTAACGAGATAATTTATATTTAGTCCCTATCTGCGCCCAAAGCCCGTTTCCGATTTTAATGTACGGCTTCGGGAGGTAATTCTCCGGATGGCGATCGCAAGTCTTCTACCATTTCTTGGACTGCGAGTGGTGGTGGTGGTGTCAGACGCGAAACAACTAGGGTGACAATAAAGTTAATGATCATCCCCAAAGTGCCAATTCCTTCAGCGGAAACGCCAAAGAACCACGGTGTCATTCCAGAGAATTTAACACCAACAATGTAGAAGATCGTAAAGAGTAAGCCAGCAATCATTCCCGCG
This sequence comes from Chroogloeocystis siderophila 5.2 s.c.1, assembly GCF_001904655.1. Taxonomy (NCBI): domain Bacteria; kingdom Bacillati; phylum Cyanobacteriota; class Cyanophyceae; order Chroococcidiopsidales; family Chroococcidiopsidaceae; genus Chroogloeocystis; species Chroogloeocystis siderophila. Next base: position 9,191 of record NZ_MRCC01000024.1, read on the forward strand.
ATCGCGCCTTCGCGGTTTGTGCGCTTATCAAAAATACCCAGAATAATTACAGGGAAGAAGCTAGCAGCAGCTAGACCGAACGCAAAAGCAACAACCTGCGCAACAAAGCCAGGAGGATTGATACCAAAATAACCTGCTAGCGCGACAGCAAACCCTACCATAATTCGTCCAACAAACACGCGTTGTTTTTCTGTGGCATCGGGTTTAAGAATGCGATAGTAAATATCGTGCGCGACTGAACTTGAAATCACCAAGAGTAATCCTGATGCGGTAGATAACGCTGCTGCTAATCCTCCTGCTGCAACAATAGCAATAACCCACGGCGCAAGTCGAGCAACTTCTGGGGTAGACAGCACAATAATATCAGGGTCAATCGTAATTTCGTTCGTTGCGGTATCGGGAGTTAATTCAAAACGCCCGTTGTTATTCTTATCGTCAAAAGCCAGTAGTTTTGTTCTTTCCCACTTGTTCGCCCAATCAAGCTGACGAACTTCCCCAATGGTTTGATTGTGTAAAGAGTTAATTAGGTTATACCGCGCAAAAGTTGCTAATGCTGGGGCGCTAGTATACAGCAAGGCGATAAACAGTAACGCCCAACCCGCCGAATAACGCGCAGCGCGAACATCAGGAACTGTGTAAAAACGTACAATCACGTGCGGTAATCCCGCAGTTCCCACCATCAAGGCAATTGTAATGAAAAGAACATCCAACTGCGTTTTATTCGCAAACGGCTGCGTGTATTCCTGAAAACCTAGATCGAGTTGAACTTGGTTCAAGTTTGCAACAATATCGCTAAACGTAAAAGCAAGTTGCGGAATCGGGTTTCCTGTGAGTAAAAGCGCGATCGCTGACGCTGGAATCAAAAATGCAACGATTAATATACAGTACTGTGCAACTTGCGTCCAGGTAATGCCTTTCATTCCGCCTAATACCGAGAAAAAGGCGACAATCACCATTCCGATAATTACACCTGTGGCGATATCTACTTGTAAAAAGCGGCTGAAGACAATACCTACACCGCGCATTTGTCCTGCAACATAGGTAAGCGACACAAATAAAGCCGCAACCACCGCAACCAAACGCGCAACGTTGGAATAATAGCGATCGCCCACAAAATCTGGCACAGTATATTTACCAAACTTGCGCAGGTATGGCGCTAAAAGTAACGCTAATAAAACATATCCCCCAGTCCAACCCATTAAATAAATAGAACCGTCGTAGCCCAAAAACGAAATTAGCCCCGCCATCGAAATAAACGAAGCCGCCGACATCCAATCTGCTGCTGTTGCTGCGCCGTTAGCAATCGGGGGAACACCTTGTCCAGCAACGTAAAAACCCGAACTATCTCGCACGCGTGACCACCAACCAATATACAGATACAATGCAAAAGTCAGGGCAACAAATCCAATTGTCCAAAGTTCAACTGACATAAATTACCCTCACTTTCTGATTCCGTATTTGCGATCGAGGCGATCCATCTGAACCGCGTAGATAAAAATCAGCACAACAAAAGTTAAAATTGAGCCTTGCTGTGCCATCCAAAAACCGAGGGGAACTCGACCAAGTTGTATTGCGTTGAGTGGTTCAACGAGTAAAATGCTGAAAATGAGTGATACTAGCGCCCAGACAATCAAAAGATTTCGGATTAAAGCTATATTAGCCCGCCAGTAAGCTTGACTTCTATCTTTATCCATTTTTCTCAAAAAAACATTCAATATTTACATCCGAATACAACGTTGACATAGGTATCAACACTTTTATTGCCTTAAAGTCTGTTGTGAGCAAGACAAAATATTGTATCAGTTGGACTGAGAGAAAAGAATTTTGTTAAGTTAATAGGTTTTTTGTGTTACTAAACGCTTGGCAAAAAGTACACAGAGTGGCTCAGATTATATGCTAGGAGACAGGCGGTTAGCCATTTAACGTGTCCTAAACAAGACGTAGTGCTATACAAGCCTAAGGTGTGAGTCCGCGGAGGTGGACAGGGTTCGTTAAGCTGTGACTTCAGTCACTAAGTGATCGCATTGACGTTATCTGGGAAACCTTAAATGTAAATGCTGATGAGTTCCTACCAGGTTGCTGATGAATGAGTTAAACGCGATTCCTACCAATACATTGCGAGACACCTTAAAAAGAATTTGGGGATATCCAGAATTCCGCCAACCTCAAGAAGAAATTATCCGTAGTCTATTATCACAGCAAGACACGCTTATTATCATGCCTACAGGCGGTGGTAAATCGATTTGCTTTCAACTTCCTGCATTACTTCAGCCTGGGCTAACACTTGTTGTGTCGCCGTTAGTCGCTTTGATGGAAAATCAAGTCAAAGAATTACGCGATCGCCACCTAGCAGCCGCACTATTACACAGCGAATTACCAACATATCAACGCAAACAAATCTTACAGCAACTCGAACAACAGCAGCTAAAGTTACTATACCTTTCACCCGAAACACTTTTTAGCGCACCTGTATGGAAAAGGTTGTGTCAACCGCAACTGCAAATTAACAGCCTGATTCTTGATGAAGCGCATTGTTTAGTACAGTGGGGAGATACGTTTCGCCCTGCATACCGCCGTTTAGGGACAGTACGCCCCGCACTGCTACAATCAAAACCTAAAGGAACAAAAATTGCGATTGCCGCTTTTACCGCCACCGCCGATCCAACGGCACAAGCCACGATTCAACAAGTTTTACAACTCCAACAGCCCCAAGTTTTTCGCCAAAATCCCTATCGTCCAAATCTTCATCTCAAAGTACAAATGGTATGGACACCACGCGGACGCAAACAACAATTATTAAAATTTATTCAAACCAAACCCCAACAAGCTGGATTAGTCTATGTCCGCACGCGCAGAGATAGTGAAAGCCTTGCCGCATGGTTAAACCAACAAGTTTATCTTACTGCTGCTTATCATGCTGGATTAAGCCCAGAAGAACGCCGAGAAATTGAGACTGACTGGTTAAAAGGTAAAATCCCCTTTGTGATCTGCACCTCAGCCTTTGGTATGGGAATTAATAAGCCCGATGTCCGCTGGGTTATTCACTTTCATGCACCGTTGCTACTTTCAGAATATGTCCAAGAAATTGGACGCGCAGGGCGTGATGGTAAACCAAGCATCGCGCTAACCCTTGTAAGTGAACCTACAGGATGGCTAAATCCTGAAGATAAACAACGTCAAGAATTTTTTACACAAAAACTGCGATCGCAATACACCAAAGCCCAGCAGTTAGCTAAAAAATTACCTAAACAAGGCAAAGTTCCACGAGATGCTGAAAGTGTGATCGCCCTTGCGCTACTTCATAGTCATGGTCAAATTGAATGGCAAGATCCATTTCACTACATTATTCATCAAACAAGCTTAAGGTCTCCTAGACAAATTTACCTTGGTCATCAAATCAATGAATATCTCAATACTCATTCGTGTCGCTGGCAATTTCTTTTAGGTGCATTTGGTTTTAACACAGAATTTAAATGTGGGCACTGCGATCGCTGTTTAAAATAGATCTACTAAATTGGTACGCGTTTTTCTACAGAATGATCTCTTGCATTTTCACTCAACTTCTGATTGTTTTCTAATGAAATTGTATTAAAAATCTTCGCCATCCAAGCACGAGTTAATAGTAACAAAGCTAAAATTAATAAAAAAGCACAAACTGCTAAAATTTGTTGCCAAGGAATTTCTAAAACCTCTCGAATTATAACTTCTCGCAAGACAGATACAATTGAAACTTCTACTGCTACACCTACTGAAATCCGTTGTTCTTGCAAATAAATAATAAGCAAGCGAAATAGCTCGACTAATATCAAAATGAATAAAATATCTGAAGTTATATCTTGAAATCTCAATGGTTGTAATAGTGAAATAAATATATCACCTAGCCGAATCAGCATAGTGCAAAACAATCCGATGCACAACAAAACCACAATTAGGTTTTGTACAAGTTCTAGGCTATGAACTATACGTTCTCGATCAAACCAATTATAAAAAGATCTCGTGTTTTTTTCTGAAGTTTTCAGCATGAAGTTACCTCCTTGCTGCTTGTTTTTTTGATTTAATTAAAATCTACACAACAAGTAATATGTAGGAAAGACTAGCTGAGTATCTTACTAAGCTAATAAAATAGCTATCAGTTAATCCTATTTTAGAATTGTTGCAAAAACCGCAAGTCGCTGTTGTAGAAACGCCGAATATCATCTATTTCGTGCAGTACCATCGCTAATCTTTCCACACCCATACCTGCCGCGAAGCCGGTATAAACTTCAGGGTCGTATCCTACCGCTTTCAGCACATTCGGGTCAACCATACCGCAGCCCATTACCTCTAACCAGCGACCTTTCCATTGCACGTCTACTTCGGCTGAAGGTTCGGTGAAAGGGAAATAACTTGCACGGAAGCGAATTGGTGAATCGCCGAATAATTCTTGTAAAAATATTTTAACCGTTCCTTTGAGGTCAGTGAAAGTCAAGCCTTCATCGACTGCCAAAATTTCGATTTGGTGAAACACTGCGGCATGAGTAGCATCTACAGTATCGCGACGATAGCAACGTCCTGGAATTGCGACGCGTACTGGCGGATCGTTGTCTTCCATGTAGTGAATTTGCACGTTGGAAGTATGCGTCCGCAATAAATTTCCATCAGGAAGAAATAAAGTATCCTGCATATCACGTGCAGGGTGATCCGCTTGGAAATTGAGTGCTTCAAAGTTATAGTAGTCAGTTTCCATCTCTGGTCCTTGAGCCACAGTGTAGCCTAGACCAACAAAGATATCCAGCACGCGATCTATTGTACTATGAAGCGGGTGAACGCGACCAAGCGGGCGATAAACACCAGGCATTGTCACATCAATTGTTTCTGCTTCTAATTGTGCTTGAATCGCCACCGCTTGTAACTTGTGACGCTGCTTTTCGATTTCTGCTTGTAGGGCTTCTTTAACAGTATTAGCGATCGCCCCGATTTGCGGACGTTCTTCAGCACTCAATTGCCCCATGCTGCGCAGCAATCCTGATAACTGACCCTTCTTACCGAGGTAAACTACTCGAAGTTCCTCTAAACGATCCAAGGAATCAGCAGTAGCGATCGCGCTTATGCCTTCTTGTCGTAAAGTTTCCAGTTGAGCCTTTAAAGTGCTAGGCTGATTGCTCATGCTTGTCGTATTCAACAGTAATTCTCTGAAAGCCAGCTGTTCAAATCAATATAAGTGTATCGTATCAGTTTAAAAGAGAGTAGGGGCAAGGAGCGAGGGGGCGAGAGAAGAATGAGTTGTTAGTTGGTACTGACTACTAACTACTGACAATTAACCAATTATTGAGGATATCCTGATTCCTAACCTCCGACCTCTGACCTCTATGAAACTACTTATTTGCAACGACGATGGTATTTACGCGCTAGGAATTCGGACTCTAGCCGATACTTTAGCAGCAGCCGGACACGAAGTCGCGGTTGTTTGTCCAGATCGCGAGCGATCGGCAACTGGACATGGATTAACATTACATCAACCGATTCGTGCAGAACTCGTCGAGTCGGTATTTCACCCTAGCATCAAAGCTTGGGCTTGTTCGGGAACGCCTGCTGACTGCGTTAAACTTGCATTGTGGGCATTGCTCGATAGTCCACCAGATTTCGTGCTTTCTGGTATCAATCAGGGAGCAAATTTAGGAACTGATATTCTTTATTCTGGTACTGTCTCGGCGGCTATGGAGGGGATCATTGAGGGTATTCCTAGTGTGGCATTATCACTCACAAGTTTTACTTCTAAAGAGTTTCAACCTGCTGCGACATTTGCAATTCACTTACTCGAACAATTGAAAAGCCACCCTTTACCTGAGGTTATGTTACTCAACGTTAATATTCCGGCAGTCGAGTTAGCAGAAATTGCAGGAGTAAAAATCACGCGTCAGGGAATTCGTCGCTACGTTGATGTTTTTGAAAAGCGTGTCGATCCTCGCGGTAAAACTTATTACTGGTTAGCCGGAGAGTTGCTTGAAGATCTCGCGCCTGCTGAACAGGGTTTAAATTTACCTCAAGATATTCCAACGGATGTTGAAGTAATTCGCCATAACTTCATCACCATCACTCCTTTACATTACAACTTGACGTATCTCGACGCGTTACATCCCTTATCCGAATGGAAATTTGACTAAAAGCAAGACTGGGGGTCAACAATTGAAGAACCAAATTAGCAAAAAACTTCCCTAACCTCCGTACTCTGACCTCCGACCCCTCATCAATCTGCTACCATTGACCTATTTATGTCAAAATGTAAAGCGTGTGGGTTACTTCATCTCTAACTAATGCTTTGACACCAACCGCGATCGCCCTAGGAAACTTTGATGGCATTCACTTAGGGCATCAAGAGGTTATTCGTCCAATTTTGCATCGTAGCAAAAATCAGGAAGAGGTTAGAAGCTTCCTGTCTTACCCCTTATCAGTTCCTGCGGACACGCAAACGCCAATATCTAGCGCGGATCGCCCTGAACATATTTATAGTACTGTCGTTACTTTTAATCCGCATCCGCAAGAGTTCTTTACAGGGAAAAAGCGATCGCTTCTGACACCTTTAGATGAAAAAGTTCAGCAACTTCAAGCTTTAGGTGTAGACCAACTCATACGAATTCCATTTACATGGAATTTAGCTTCTTTAAGTCCGCAAGACTTTGTGGAAAAAATTCTCATTCAACAGTTGTGCTGTCAACAAATCAGTGTGGGTGAAAACTTTTGTTTCGGGAAGCAGCGCACAGGTACAGCAAAAGATTTAAAAGCGATCGCAGCAAGTTTTGATATTCCGGTAACGATTGTTCCCATTTATGCGCGAGGAGGCGATCGCATTAGTAGTTCAGCGATTCGTCAAGCCCTGGAAAACGGCGATTTACAACGCGCCCAAGAGTTATTAGGACGTCCCTACACCCTCACAGGAACCGTTGTAAAAGGACAGCAGTTGGGTAGAACAATTGGTTTTCCGACTGCTAATGTCGCTGTACCAGCCGAAAAATTTCTACCAGCTAATGGCGTCTACGCTGTTCGGGTTTTTGTTCAAGGCGTGGATAATCACCTAGGCGTGATGAATATTGGTGTTCGTCCCACAGTTAGCGGTACACATCCATCTGTAGAGGTATATTTATTTGACTGGTCGGGAGATTTATACGGTGAAACGTTAACTGTACAGCTAGAAAAATTCCTACGCCCCGAAAAGAAATTCGCTTCATTAGATGAATTAAAAGCACAAATTCAACTTGACTGCACTGCTGCAAAAGAGGAATTACAAGGGAACACTAAGTGATGAACTTGCCAAGTGTTCTCAATCTGTAACACTTCATGGCTTATTTAAAAAAAAACGACAGTAGTGCATGAAAAAAATTGAGATTCTGACGCAAAACCTGAGTCGTACGATTGTTGGTAAAGCTGAACCCATCCGCTTAGTGTTAGTTTCCCTACTTGCTGGAGGTCATGTACTGCTAGAAGATGTTCCTGGCGTAGGCAAAACGTTACTCGCAAAATCATTAGCGCGTTCGGTTGCGGGTAAATTTCAACGCTTACAATGTACTCCCGACTTGCTACCAACAGATATTACCGGAACGAACATTTGGAATCCCAAAACAGGCGAGTTTGAATATCTTCCAGGTCCCGTATTTACAAATGTACTGCTAGCAGACGAAATCAATCGCGCGACACCCCGTACGCAATCGGCGCTATTAGAAGTCATGGAAGAGGAACAAGTCACCGTTGATGGCGTTTCGCGACCTGTTCCGAGTCCTTTTTTTGTGATTGCGACACAAAACCCGATTGAATATCAAGGAACTTTTCCCTTACCCGAAGCGCAAATGGATCGCTTTATGTTGTCGTTGAGTTTGGGTTATCCAAGCGAAACCGAAGAATTAGCGATGCTGCAACGATTACAAGAAGGCATTACCGTAGCTGATTTACAACCTTGTATCACACTTGCAGAAGTTGCCGAATTACGCCGCAGTTGTGCAGCTGTTAAGGTAGACAAAACGTTACAACGCTACATTCTCGATCTTGTTCGCGCGACACGCGATTCGGAAGAAGTTATGCTGGGTGTGAGTCCGCGCGGTACGGTAGCATTACACAAAGCAACGCAAGCACTCGCGTTTTTGTGCGATCGCACTTATGCAATTCCCGATGATGTCAAGTATCTAGCACCTCATGTTTTGTGTCATCGTCTGATTCCGGTTGGCGGACACAAAGCTAAATCTGTTGTAGAAAGGCTATTGCGATCGGTTCCCATTCCCTAAACTTGCGTGATGTCTGAATTTGATTTTGCTGCTTTATTTAGCGAAGACTATTTGTACTTCTATGAACCGCATTTAACACCAGAACGCAACGAGCGTGAAGTCAATTTAATCTGGCATTTGTTGCAACTGCAAGCCAAAAAACGGTACTTGATTTAGCTTGTGGACACGGAAGGATTGCGAATTTACTTGCACAGCATTGTTTTTAGAAAAAGCGCGTCAAGATGCTCAAGCAGCTAAAGTTGAATATGTTCAAGGCGATATGCGATCGCTTCCTTGGACAGAACACTTTGATTGCATTATTGACTGGTTCGCCGCCTTTGGCTACTTTGACAATCAAGACAATCGTCAAGTGCTGGCTGAGGCTTACCGCGCACTCAAACCAGATGGTAAGTTGTTAATAGAATTGCAAAGCTTGTACCGAATCTTAAAAGAATTTCGCGCTTGTTCTGTTACAGAGTGCAACAATAACTGTTGATCGCACTCGATTTGATTTATTTACTAATCGAACATACACTGAGCGTACTGTAATTCGTGATGGACAAGTGCGCCGAATGAGTTACTTTGTACGTCACTTTACTTTTACTGAATTACGCGATTGGTTATGACAAATAGGTTTTCAAGAAGTACAAGGCTATGGAAATGACAGTGCGCCACTGACACTCGATAGCCGTCGCATGATTGTACTAGCAATTAAGTAAGCTCCTCAAAAGTTATAAAGATATTACACTTTTTGAGGTTAGGTAATAGGTAATCAAATGCAGTAAGCCTTTAGCCATTACTTAATCTCAAAGTGTTTTAACCCTAATTCTGACTACATACGTGTTGAGGAAGTGAGCGAAAGATATGATGCAACCACACGCTAAAACTCGGAGGCGATCGCAATTCATTTTTTTACTAATCATTTTACTGTGGAGTATAACGATGGGTTGGGGACTAGCACTCGCGACCAACGCCCAACCTTCTTCTGAACAAGAGGCAACAGAAATTGGCACTGTTGATATTGTGCCGTCACGCTATCAATTAGGACAAGAACTTTATCTAGAAAATTGCGCGACTTGCCATATTGCCTTACCACCCGCAGTAATGCCAACACAAACCTGGCAAAAGCTATTGCAAGATCCGCAGCACTACGGCGTGACGCTTCCTCAACTAGTCGATCCATCGCGCTTGCTGATCTGGAACTATCTGCGCAATTTTTCGCGCCCTTTACTCAAAGAAGAAACGACACCCTATCGCCTTGGCGAATCGCGTTACTTTAAAGCGTTACATCCTAATGTGAAACTACCCCGCCCTGTTGATGTAGGTAGTTGCGTAAGTTGCCATCCTGGTGCAACAGAATATAATTTTCGCCGTCTATCACCTGAGTGGGAAGCAACGCAGTAAGCCGTCGTGTAAATATTTGCCCCCAAAATCTAAAATAGCTACGAGGAGTGTCAGAACGTGAAACGAATTAAAGAAATTTTAGCAGCTTCCGCTTTAGTAGTATTAGCTGCACCCCCTCCCGTCAACGCGCAACTTATACCCCAACCGTGGGTTTCTGTCGGAGGTAGGGAAGGCGATGTTACCTTTTCTGTAGGAGCAAGAGCCTTTGATTTGGGTGTGGAATTAGGAAGAGGACCAGATGGCGCTTCTGGCGTGGATGTCCTTAAATTTTTGAGTTTGCCGGTGATATCTCCTTACGTTGGAATTGGGCTATATTCTGAAGATCAGGGTATCGCATTATCGGGTGGTTTACAGGTGAATACAGCAAGTAACCTTGTTGTTGGTGTAGGCTATAACTCAGTGCGAGGAGTGAATGGTCAAGTAGGAATCCGATTCTAGTTGCAGGGCGATCCACACTCTTGATCGCCGCCCTTGCTTTAAGCAAGGTGATACGATGGATATAGTCTAAACTTGGAGCGTCTAGCCAAGAGCGACTGCAATTATGTTTGAGTTTCTAGGAATGCTTCACTTGTAGACGTGTATTCAATTTTGATAGAAGGTGTGCGATTGCGCTCATTCAATCAGAAATCAAGTGATTGCAGCAAACTAAACTCAATATTTAAGCTCAAAAATAAGAATAATTTTTAAAGTTTCCCGAACCCTACCATGCTGAAAAACTTGCTGGGCGATCCTAACGCTCGTAAGCTCAAAAAATTCCAGCCTTACGTTACAGACGTCAATCTTCTTGAGGAAGAAATTCAAGCGCTTTCCGATCAGCAACTTAGTAGCAAAACAGCGGAGTTTAAGCAGCGGTTGGATAAAGGCGAAACCTTGGACGATCTACTTCCAGAAGCATTCGCGGTTGTGCGAGAAGCTGGAAGACGCGTATTAGGAATGCGCCACTTTGATGTTCAACTTCTCGGTGGGGCGATCCTGCATCATGGACAAATCGCCGAAATGAAAACCGGTGAAGGTAAAACGCTGGTATCAACTCTTCCTGCTTATCTCAACGCGCTTTCTGGTAAGGGAGTACATATCGTTACGGTCAATGACTACCTAGCACGCCGCGACGCGGAATGGATGGGGCAAATCCATCGCTTTTTAGGGCTGAGTGTCGGACTAATTCAGCAAGGCATGGGACCATCAGAGCGTAAGAAAAACTATGATTGTGACATCACGTATGTTACGAATAGCGAGGTGGGCTTTGACTACTTACGTGATAACATGGCTTCCTCGATTCAGGAAGTTGTACAGCGTCCCTTCAATTACTGCGTGATCGACGAAGTTGATTCGATTTTGATTGACGAAGCGCGAACACCACTGATTATCTCAGGACAAGTCGAACGACCTACAGAAAAATATTTACAAGCTGCACAAATTGCCGCCGCGTTAAAGAAAGAAGAACATTACGAAGTTGACGAGAAAGCGCATAACGTCATTTTAACGGATGAAGGTTTCGCGGCAGCAGAAGAAATGCTGCAAGTTAAGGATTTGTATGATCCTAACGATCCTTGGGCGCACTACATCTTTAACGCACTCAAAGCAAAAGAACTTTTCACCAAAGACGTTAAATATATCGTCCGTAATGATGAAGTCATAATTGTGGATGAGTTCACAGGACGCGTTCTTCCAGGAAGGCGGTGGAGTGACGGTCTACACCAAGCAATCGAAGCAAAAGAAAGAGTTGAAATTCAGCCAGAAACGCAAACTCTAGCAACGATTACGTATCAAAACTTGTTTTTGCTGTACCCTAAACTCGCAGGAATGACCGGAACAGCTAAAACCGAAGAAGCAGAGTTTGAGCGAATTTACAAGCTAGAAGTCACAATTGTTCCTACAAACCGTCCTACCAAACGTCAAGACTTGTCTGATATGGTGTATAAGACGGAGGAAGGAAAATGGCGGGCGATCGCCGAAGAATGTGCGGAAATGCACGAACTTGGTCGCCCTGTCTTAGTGGGAACCACGAGTGTCGAAAAATCTGAATATCTTAGTGCTTTACTCAGTCAACGTAACGTACCGCACAACCTCCTTAATGCCCGTCCTGAGAACGTTGAACGCGAGTCAGAAATTATCGCCCAAGCCGGACGTAAAGGCGCGGTGACAATCGCCACAAACATGGCAGGTCGCGGAACCGATATTATTCTTGGTGGTAATGCGGATTATATGGCGCGACTCAAACTGCGCGAATACTTTATGCCCCGCATTGTCCAACCGGAAGATGAAGACGTTTTTGCGATAGAAAAAGCATCAGGATTACCCGCATCGAGTAGCAGTAGCGGTCAAGGTTTTGTTCCTGGCAAAAAAGTAAAAACGTGGAAAGCTTCACCGCAAATTTTCCCCACGCAGCTATCGCGCGAGTTAGAACAACAACTTAAAGCAGCCGTAGAATTTGCTGTACGCGAATACGGCGAACGGAGTTTACCCGAACTTGAAGCGGAAGATAAGGTTGCAGTTGCCGCAGAAAAAGCACCGACAAACGATCCTGTGATTCAAAAGCTGCGGGATGTTTATAACGCCTTGCTACGCGAATACGAAAAATTTACTTCGCGCGAACACGATGAAGTTGTCCAACTAGGTGGTTTGCATGTCATTGGCACTGAACGCCATGAATCACGGCGCATTGATAACCAATTACGCGGACGTGCCGGAAGACAAGGCGACCCTGGCTCAACGCGCTTTTTCTTGAGTTTGCAAGACAACTTGTTGCGGATTTTTGGCGGCGATCGCGTTGCGGGATTGATGACGGCGTTCCAAGTCGAAGAAGATATGCCGATTGAGTCTAAGATGCTGACTCGCAGTTTAGAAGGCGCACAAAAGAAAGTCGAAACCTACTATTACGACATCCGTAAGCAGGTGTTTGAGTACGACGAGGTAATGAATAACCAGCGTCGGGCAATTTATGCCGAACGTCGCCGCGTCCTCGAAGGTCTAGACTTAAAAGAATTGGTGATTAAGTACGCCGAAAAAACGATGGATGAAATCGTGGATTACTACATTAATCCCGATTTGCCATCAGAAGAGTGGGATTTACCAAATTTGGTAAGCAAGGTTAAAGAATTTGTTTATCTCTTAGCAGATTTAGAACCGAATCAGATGGAAGATCTTTCGGTGGGCGAAATTAAAACCTTTCTCCACGAGCAAGTGCGGATCGCGTACGATGTCAAAGAAGCGCAAGTCGATCAGATCCAGCCAGGATTGATGCGCCAAGCTGAGCGATTCTTTATCTTGCAGCAAATTGATACGCTATGGCGCGAACACTTACAACAAATGGATGCATTGCGCGAATCGGTAGGATTGCGCGGCTACGGACAAAAAGATCCATTGATTGAGTACAAGAGCGAAGGATACGAGTTGTTCTTGGATATGATGACTAATATTCGTCGTAATGTGGTATACTCTCTATTCCAATTTCAGCCGCAAGTTCAACCAGCAGTGCAAGCACCATCAGGAATGGTTTAAAGTAATGCCTGTAATTATGTAGCTTCAGTTAGACCGCTTCGGCGGTCTTCTTTTGTCTATGTGTGGCTTTAGTGATTAATCCCATTTCGCAAAATGACAACTACAAATAGTTCTTTCTCTGTTCTCCTGTAGCAACTTTAAAGTGAAACGATAAAGGTATGCTAAGCAATGAAGATCAAAGTCATCAATCCTAACACCACTGCGAGCATAACGCAAAAGATTGCAGAGGCGGCGATCGCAGTGGCAAATTCTGGAACTGAAATTATTGCGTGTAATCCAGATAAGGGTCCGGTTTCGATTGAAGGACACTATGATGAAGCGCTGAGTGTTGTTGGCATTCTTGAAGAAATTAAAAAAGGAGAAGCCGCAGGTGTTGATGGTTATGTAATTGCTTGCTTTGGCGATCCTGGATTACTCGCTGCGCGGGAATTAGCAAAGGGTCCTGTTTTAGGAATTGCAGAAGCCGCGATGCATGCTGCGAGTTTGATCGCGACTGGGTTTTCGATTGTGACGACGTTGAGTCGTACGCGGGTGATTGCCCAACATTTGGTTGCTAACTACGGTATGACGCATTTTTGTCGCAAAATTCGCGCGATTGATTTACCTGTACTTGAACTTGAGGATGAAAACTCTAACGCACGAAAAACGATTTTAGCCGAATGTCGTCAAGCTTTGATAGAAGATGGGGCTGGTGCGATCGTTTTGGGATGTGGCGGGATGGCTGATTTATCAGCGCAACTAAGTCAAGAATTAGGAGTTCCGGTTATTGATGGCGTGAGTGTCGCGGTTAAGTTTGTTGAAGCTTTGGTAAGCCTGGGCTTGAATACGAGTAAGAAGGGCGATTTAGCTTATCCGATCGCAAAGCCGTATACTGGAATGCTTTATGCTTTTGCTTTTGAGAACCGAGAATGAATTGTGGATGCCTTATGGCAGAAGTTGTAGCTATGCACACTTTTAGATAAAATTTTGGAATTCAGTCTACAGAAGTAGACTTTGTTTGTTTAGCTGCGAATTTATTCCGCTCAGCATTTATACAGGCGGTTTATGTAAATAATGACATTACCGCAAATCAAAACACATTTCATTGCTTGGGGTAAAGCCTAAGCTAGAATACACATGTTGACCAAGAGGAGAAGCATGAAGAAGTGCTCTTGTACAACCAAGCGATTTGAGGTAGTTGAGTGATTCTAGCGTGAGTTTTTTGGCAATACCTTGACGGCGATAAGCTGGCTCAACGTAGACACCCCAAATGTAGCCACTTTTACGATACTGCTCGGTCAAAACATTAGGGTAAAGTCCAGTAAATAGCTGACACCCCATAGAACCAACAACCTTAGAATCAACTTCGGCGACAAAAGCTTGGTAAGATAAATCTTGACGTACGCGTTCGATAAACTCTAGCGTGATGTTTCGCTAGTCAGACTTAACTGCATCAACAGAAATGCTCCGCAATGATTGAATCCTCGTGCAAAGTTGCTACGCGAATTGTGTAGGCAAGTGATCGCATTGCTACCCTAACTCGCAGCCTTATAAGCCGCCCAGCCACCGTGATGCGAAATATCAGGCCAATTATGTTTTTGTACTAACTCTTGCGGATAAAGAAACGCAGTCAGAACTTCGCCATCTTCTAAAACAATATCACTCGGATACATATTCGGTGGTTCATTGGCGGATAAGTAGTCAAACTCGGCTTGAGTTAATTCGTATACTTCGCCAGGAATCGAAATTCCGCCTTGTTCTACTTCGTAAATTGCAGGATGCCAACCATCACCTGCTGCATGAAGTCGATAGCAAGGTTGGGTTTTTGCTTCTTTGATAAACTTCGCCGATTGTAGGTTTTGATGATCGGGTTGTCCGCGCAATGCTGAACCACAGATAAATATCCGCTTTGTACTTGTGTTTGAGTTGGAATTAGTTTCGGTCATGTTTGTTCTCAATAATCGCCAAATGCAAGTTGAACTAGTTTAAAAAATGAATGCAATGTATGGATCGTCAAATTTGTAACAAATTCAATATTTAAGTTATCCAAAATCTAAAATATATTAACCTTCTTGAACAATACTGCTGGTTTGTTGCAAATTCTGCATTTCACGTGCGACTCGCTCTTTACTCGCCACAAGATGCGCTTTAATCGCTTGAGTTGCCGCATCGGGATTTCGCGCTTGTACGGCCTCATAAATCTGGCGATGCTCCGTCCGAATTTCTAGCACATCGCGATTATTTTGAATCGTATGAATTCTCAAAAGCATCATTTTATCAAAAACTTGATCGAGAAGTGATCGCAGCCATAAATTTCCTGAACTCTCAGCGAGTAGCCGATGAAAACGGTAATCTAAATCAAGCAGTTGAAAGTTAGTGAGTTGAGATGGTTTACTATTGATGAGCTTCTCGGCTTGCATCACCATCAAGTTTAAGTTTTGAATTTGGGACTCGGTGGCGTGTTCGCACGCTTCGACTACGGATAATTGCTCTAGTGCGAGTCGGCAATCGTATAACTGTATCGCATCGGTCATGGAAATTGTCGCGACACGTAAAATATTATTCGGTTCAGCGATGACTAATTCCTCGCGTTGCAGCTGCCGGACTGCTTCTCGAATGGGAGTTCTGCTCACCTGTAGCTTTTTGGCAAGATGAGTTTCGATTAACCGCTGCCCTGGCATTAGTTCACCTGAGAGGATAGCTGTGCGCAATGCTTGATAAGTTTGCTCCTGTAGCGATTGACTTCGCTGGAGCGATCGCGGTGACAGGGGCAATGTATAACTCCTTAATTTTTTACAGGATAAATTGCAGCCGCTCATTATTTTAAGTCGAGAAGGTTCGGCAAAAAATGAGAATTCCGGCAACCGTATACAGAATACAGTACATCGCTTCTTTGATAAATACTACATAAGATAAGACTTTAGACCTGATTATTGATACCTATAATATTTAATCTCTTCGCTACTGTGTAGCTAATTGAAAAAGTACTAGGGATGTTTAACGTTTTAATCGCAGCGTCTATTCATATACTGTTTTAGGGCTACTAAGCAGTGTATATGTAAAGTCTCTGCAAATACATTTCTATTTGGCTAGCGATCGCACTATGGAGCAGTTCAAACTCGGCTCAGTTAGTAACACGCCTCAAAATCTAATCTCAAATGGATTTGCTGCGATCGTGCTGGGAATGGCTTTACTCGGAATTGCGTTTGCTTCGATTTTAACGGTTGTTACTCAGGATGAAATTGGACCAAATGCAACAACTTTTAATCGTTTGGGCATCGCGGCGATCACATTTGCAGGATGGAATGGATTCAGGTTTCTTGGTCAAATTCACGCACATTCTGTATCGGCGCTGGTTTATACCTGGCGTGATCGCAGTTTACTCGCAATAGCGGGAACGAGTTTCGCCGCTTCACTCACGTTATGGGCATGGTCATTAACGCAAACGAGTATTGCTAACTCTACATTACTGAATAATATGATGCCAATCTTTACAACTTTAGGTGCGTGGCTCGTACTTGGTCAAAAATTTTCAGCTAGATTCGTCTTAGGAATGGCGATCGCTGTGTGTGGCGCGATCGCGATTGGAATTGAAGATTTTCAAGGCGCAAATAGTAACCTTTTCGGAGATAGTGCGGCGTTAGGCGCAGCGATGTTAGCAGCAGTGTGTCTTTTGAGTTTAGAGCAACTCCGCCTTAAATTTGCAACACCGACAATTATGCAATGGACGTGTTTAATCGGGAGTTTGGGTGTATTTCCCGTTATCTTACTGACGCAAGAGCCATTGTTTCCTACGTCTGGGGTTGGTTGGTGTACAGTTATTTCTTTAGCGATTGTCTGCCAAGTTGTCGGTCAAGGATTACTAACGTATAGCTTGGCAAAATTTTCCTCTGGGTTAGTTGCTGTTTCGATGCTGGCGATTCCGGCGATCGCTGCTGTACTCGCGCTGATTATTTTTGCCGAAAAGTTGAGTATTTTGAATTTATGCGCGTTTGCGGTTGTTCTGGCAGGCGTTTACTTAGCCATATCCGCACGGAGCAATTAGCATTGGTGTTGCCTGAGTCATGGGGAATAGAGACTCTTTCCAATGACCAAAGACCAGTTACCGCCGTTCCTTCTTTAGAGACCTCTTTAGGCGTGCGGCGGCTTCGCCAATTACCAGCCCTTAAGTTTATGTTTATTTTTACCCACTTACTTAGCGATAACAAGTGCTAGAGTATTCAGCTTTACTGTATACAGAATACAATACGTGCAATGCTAGGAAATAGGACGTTACCTTTAGAAATTTTGGCATGACGACAAACGTAACTAATGGTGTTATGTGCATTAGGAACACTGACAACAGAGTTTGCTGTTTTGCTGAATAGGATTGCGATCGCTTCGTTTCAATTTTTCTCGCGCCTTCTTGAAGGCGAGAAACTATCTTTTACTCGACACAATAAGTAATTTCAAAGAGGGTTTTATGACTGTTGCATTAATACCTGTCGTGAATGGCGATCGCTTGAATCGAAATATTTCGCAGTTAGCTGAAATTGGCAAACTCCCAGGAGGAGGCGTAAGCCGCGTAGCGTTTACAGCTGAAGATATACTCGCGCGACAACTTGTACAATCGTGGATGATTGAAGCTGGAATGACGGTACAGATTGATGCCGCAGGAAATATTATCGGTACTTATGCAGGAAGACAAGAAAATGCAGGGACGCTCGCTACGGGTTCGCATATTGATACTGTTCCTGTAGCGGGGAAGTTTGATGGCGTTCTTGGCGTTTTAGCAGGAATTGAAGTTGTACACGTCCTTCAAGAAAATAATATTCGCCTGCGACACCCAATCGAGGTGATAGTGTTTACTGACGAAGAAAACAGCGTTCTTGGTTGCAAAGCAATGGCGGGGACTGCGGTTCTCGATCCTGAATGTTATCGTCGCAATGATGGTACGCCAATTGAAGCTTGTTTAGCACGAATTGGTGGTGATTGGTCGCAATTGGCAACTGCAAAGCGCCAGCCAGGTGAAATTGCGGCGTTTGTAGAATTACACGTCGAGCAAGGTGGTGTTTTAGAAAGTACAGGAGATGATGTTGGGGTTGTCATTGGCATTGTCGGACAGTATCGTCACCATGTCACTGTTACCGGGCGTCCGAACCATGCGGGAACAACGCCGATGAATATGCGTAAAGATGCTTTAGTTGCTGCATCGCAAATTGTCTTAGCTGTCAACAAGTTAGCAACCGCAACTCCAGGAGAACAGGTAGCAACAGTAGGTTACTTTAGTGTTTCTCCAAACGCAGCTAATATTGTACCGGCGAGGGTAGACTTGAAAATTGACTTGCGCGATATGTCCCAGACTCATTTAGAAGATATGGTAGCGCAGATCAAAAATCAGCTTGTAGACATTGCGGCTGCAACGCAAACAGAAATCGAAATGACGCAGATGCTGCACGTTTTACCAACATTAGCTGCACCAGATATTCAAGCGGCGATCGCGCAAATTTGTCAGCATTTGGGCTTAAGCTATACCTACTTACCAAGTCGCGCGGGACACGATGCGCAAGAAATTGGTCGATTTGCGGATATGGGAATGATTTTTGTCCCTAGTCGCGCTGGAATTAGCCACGCTGAGGATGAATATACTTCGCCAGAACACTGCACGCAAGGCGCGAATGTCCTTTTGCAAACTTTCTTAAAGCTGGATGAAATTTATTGAGAAGTTAGCAGGCGTTTTGCCTAGTGATATTACATCCAGTTAAAAACCATCCTGAAGGTAGCAGGTATTTAATGGTGGTATAAGTAGCACTCCTGATTCATAATTAAGTGCTACTTTATAAAAGTATCAATGCATAGCGCAAAGCTGCACAACTTAACTTCTAAGCTAATATGCTTAGTTGAAACAAAAGCGATACACCCCTACAAATTGTCTTCTTTTTTAGAAGATTAACAAATAATGTTTGAATAAGTGTATTATTACTCTATGGTCATTAAGCTACTTAATACTTGATGACTATTTAAATAAACTAGTTTTTATTATTGGGATTTCCTCCTGAATGAAATTGCTTGTTTAACTATAGCTTGTAAGTTTTGACTCTATGTTCTGTGTTCTGTAAGATTTGCAAGTAACATCATTTTCCTTGAAGAGTCAAGTTTTTGATTGCTGATTTCCTGAAGAAAACATAATTTTTCAGTAACAACAATCCAGAATACAAAGAACGTCTGCGATAGCGATTAGCTCTGTAACAAAACGTCATGTATCGCGCGATTTGTAAACTTAATTACATACAATTTATTCTGTAGCCAAAAGTTCATTGTATAAGTTTACACATAATCAAGGCTTGAGTTATGTAAATCAGCAAGCAAGCCGATTTGCGTAAACTTGCTTGTAGTGGAGAGTTTGCAGTTAATTGCTGTCCTTGATAACAAGAAGCGCAAGAATCAGCAACTCGCTACTAACTTCTAGTCAAGGAAGTCTTGTAAATTATTAAGAGTATTGGCAACAGCTAGCGAGCTAAAGCCGATCGCAGGTTGAAGCGAAGGTGGGAAATATGTCGATAACCTCTGAAACTTCTATAGTCGGGCTGATTGTATTAGCAGCTTTTATGATATTGGGCTGGGGCTTTTATCGCGCTAGACCGTATGGCAAGCTAGGAATCATTGCCTGGTTACAGTCAGTGGTGTTAATGGCTCCGTGGTTACTGTTTTTTGGTTCATTCGCAGCGGGAATTTATATAAATATAGTGGGAATATTGTTTTTGTTAGTCGCTTCAGCCGCAGTGTATATTTTTCTGGGAAGACAACTGCGGGCGGCTGGTCAAGATGCGATTTTGCGATCGCGCGCAACCGAACGCCTTGCGAATGCAACTCAAGCCAACACCCAAACTGAAGAAACGACTTTACCCGCACAGCTACAACCCGAAGTCGTACCGATCGCTGATGCCGACTTAACGGCAATTCGCAGCATTTTTGGCGTTGATACTTTTTTTGCTACCGAAACAATTCCTTATCAAGAGGGAATTATCTTTAGGGGTAATCTGCGCGGAGAACCCGAAGCGGTTTTCCAAAAACTAAATAGCAATCTCCAACAACAATTGGGTGATCGCTATCGTCTGTTTTTAGTCGAAAACTTGGATGGTAAGCCGGTTGTGATTGTACTGCCTAGCCGTAACGATCCTCAGCCGACGACTGTACCACAAACAATCCTGGCAATTGCCTTGCTCGTCGCCACGATTGCTACGTGTCTTGAAGCTGGGGGCATCTTGCTAGGGTTTGATTTCTTTACAAACTGGCAACGATTTTCAGAACCTTTACCAATTGCAGCGGGTATTTTAGCCGTTTTACTAACGCATGAACTCGGTCATCGCTTGATCGCACGGCGTTATCAAGTACGTCTTAGCCCACCCTTTTTTCTGCCAACTTTACAAATTGGTGCTTTCGGTGCGATTACTCGTTTTCAGTCAATATTACCCAACCGGAAAGTTTTATTCGATGTCGCTTTCGCCGGACCTGCATTTGGCGGTGTTTTATCTTTCGTTATCTTGATCCTTGGCTTATTACTTTCTCGCCCTGAAAGCTTATTTCAAGTACCAACCGAGTTTTTTCAAGGGTCGATTTTAGTAGGAACAATTGCTCGTGTCATTTTAGGTTCGGCGCTGCAACAAAACATTGTTGCGGTTCACCCACTCACGGTGATTGGTTGGTTAGGTTTAGTCATTACAGCACTAAATTTAATGCCAGCAGGACAATTAGATGGCGGGCGGATTGTGCAAGCAATCTACGGGCGCAAAACCGCTGGACGTGCCACAATCGCAACCTTAATTGTGCTGGCGATCGCCTCATTTGCTAATCCGCTAGCTTTATATTGGGCAGTTGTGATTGTCTTTTTGCAACGCGACTTAGAACGCCCCAGCCAAAATGAACTCAGCGAACCCGACGACGCCCGCGCGGCTTTGGGATTACTCGCTTTATTTTTAATGGTTGCAACCCTCTTACCACTTACTCCTGCGTTAGCAGGACGTTTGGGGATCGGTGGATGAGAGAATGAACAGAGCAAAGCAAGCAGAGGGAAAATCAATTAAAACTAATCACTGTTACTAGCCACTCTTCCACCCTTTGTAAATATTTGGTCGCGCTGCTGCTGCTGAAAAAATTCTTTGAAAGACGGATTGGCGATCGCTTGACTTCTCCTGCGAAAGGTTCCACAAAGTTTCGTAGAAGAAAAAGGAAACTCCTGCAAATTTGCGCTGGCGGACTGCTGCTACTTGTTCTTGAATCTGTTGAATTGGCACATGGCGGTTTTTTAGCCCGCTTAAAATTCCAATACTGACTGGAATATGACGTTTTGCTGCAACAACTTCAGGATACTGCAATTCGCTGATGAATACGTTGATGTCGTTGCGATAGACTTGCAAAATTAATTCTTCGACGAAGCCTTTACGCTCCCACTTTTCCCAATCGGCTAAAAATAAGTCGTAGGAAAAGCGTTGCGGATTTGGCGAGACAGATATTAAGCAATTTGGCTTTCTAGCTTTGACAGCATGAAAAACTTGTTGCATATACGCTGTAATCTTATCAGCACGCCAGCGTACCCATGCTGCATCTTGGGGATCGCTTGGTGGACGTTGACCCTGGTGTTCTTTTTGATAAAGCGCTATGGTGTAGGCATCGTACCCGAACTCGGACGGTAAGCCGAAGTGATCGTCAAATTGAATACCGTTTACATCATAATTGCTAACAATTTCGACAATGAGATCTAATATAAATCGCTGTACATCAGGACGGAAGGGATTTAGCCATACACGTTCGTGCGTTCCCTCTTGCCAAATTTTGCTACCGTCACGGCGAGTTGTCAGCCATTGCGGATAACGTTGAGCAAGCAGTGAATCCGCCGGTGCCATAAAGCCAAACTCAAACCAAGGAATGACTGCCATTTTTTTCTGATGTGCTTGTCGCACAATTTCGTTTAAGATATCGCGCTGTCGTAGCCCTGGGGTGGGATCGAGCGATCGCCCAATTACGCGTTGTGCGACTCGGCTAGGGTAAAGCGTATAGCCCCAATTCCAAACTGTCGGATAAATTGTATTGAAGTTGAGTTGATGTAAGCGGGCGATCGCTTGCGTAAGGCGATCGCGATTAAATAAAACATCACTATCTATATTTGTTAACCATACACCCCTTAACTCTGGTGCTGAAGTGCGAGCGCTAGCAATGGTTGTTTGGTGCGATAGTGGCGTAAGTACTAAAGTTATAGCCAGGCTCACCGCACAGATTAAGAGCAGTAGATACTGCGATCGGTGCAATTTAAGCATTTTAAATCAGTACCAATGATAGGCTAATCTGTTCAAACTCTGAAGTATACAGGGATTAGCTCCTCAAAAATATTAAGTTCGCGTGCTGGTTATTTGCGAGGCAGGCTAGTTCGCCAAAATTTAACAAACATAATGCGTCTTCACTAAGTTTTGTTAAGGCTTAAATTTGCTAAGTACAGAATTATCTTTTTACAAACTTAATTCTTCTACTTTTTCTAACTCTGCTTTATATTTCTTAATACTAAAGTTTTAGCAGTATTTGTTTCACACGAAGAACTGAACATAGTAAATTAGCCAAAAGTCATAAATACAGCAATCATCTCCAACGCTGTGTTGTTTGTCGAGCCTCTTAACCACAAGCACATTATCTCGATAGTAGTACGACTCAAAAGTAATTCTCTATACACTAAAGTAGAGTAAATCTTTTAAATTTTATTTTTTTATAACCTAAGTTCAGCAAAATTAGGTAGTATAGTTTTGTAGCTTTAGTTGAACATTTTTTTCTATCAGCAGATTAATCTTATATTTTTCTTTACGAAAAGTATTACTTAGCTTCATCAAATCTTTAACAACAACTTCATCAAAAATTTAAGTACCGTCCGAGAACTTGCCGCATAAATACATACACTAGTGCTGAGAGGTTCATAGACCTTTTAAAATTAAGTTGTATGATAAAAAACTTAATTTTAGAGTCGAGCTAATCAGGAAAATATGATGAAAACCGTAGCTAATATGCAAACAGAAGCAATTGCTGATACGAAGCAATGGATGACTTTGAGCAAGGATAAAGCGCGACATTTTGTTCCGTATAAGTGCTGTTATTTGACCAGAATTGAGGCAAATTTCGTACTCGGATAAAAAAAAGATTTTGCAATTCTTTTAATTTTGTATAAGAGAATACAGTTTTTTTTGAGTTGGTATGTACATACTGTAATTGCACCTGAAGAACACCGAACATTTCAGTATATTTCCTGCCTACAGAAAAGCTAAGCGCTAAATAATAACTACTTTCTCCAGTGTTTTACGCTGCGGGTTGTTCAAGAAGACACCATATGAGTGCACTTAAGCAACCTAAGTTAAGAGGATAGATCTGTATTAATTCAAAGCGTTCTATACCTCGTTATAACAGTGCTTGACGCGTTGCAAGTTATTGAAAATAATGCAAAAGTTGATTCAGTACTGACTCAACTAATTAGTAAGAGCGATCGCTAGTAGAATTTACAACAGCGTATTTGGAAGAGGAATTAAGAATACGCGTTTAATAAAAACAACTTTATAGTTGGATTATTATTTTTGTGCCTATTTGAATTAAGCGCGTACGTTTTATTTCTTCGCTTGAGGATTATATATGTTTTTAATATAGAAATAATTTGTAATGTTTCGATAAACGTAGAACTCTATTTTTGGTTACCAAAGTTCGTACTTAGGATATGACAATCAAGCAACTAATTAAAGAGATTAATTTATTTAGTTTCTGGAAAATCTTTACCTAGTTTTGAAGTATTCTAAAGCACAAGTTAATTAAAAACGTGCGTTATCGCGGAGTGTCTATAAGGTGGTGTGAATTTCGTGTTTAACTTGCAGTGTAAGGATCAATTCTTCTAGAGCAGTAATTTTTGTGAGAGGTTTCTAATGCCTGGCAAACGTAGTAGTCGTAAAAATGTAACACGCTTTTTTTGCCCTTATTGCGAGCAGCGATTGTGGCGTAGAGGTGGAGAGAAATATCACTTATTTTATACAGGAGCATTAGAGATCCAACAAAATGTAAGTATGCCCCGCCAGAGCGCAGTGATGTTAGCAGCAAAAGGCGTGTATGTTGATAATAATGTTTGGATTGAAGAGTTTACGTGTGGTCAACACGGTAAAATGTGGTTGAAAGTTTGTCGGAAAGAAGATGGAAGAACGGTGACTTCGCTAGCAACTCATAAAGACTGGAAAAGAACAAGTCGTACAATTCATCCTGAAACTCCTAACCCCTCGGTAAGCGAGTTTACTTACCGCATGAGTCGTCAGACTTCGACAAAACTTATCTACCATAAAGAATAATTTGGCACTTTGCAAAAAATATCTACTACTACAGAGCTTAGCTAAATCTTCTGATTTTTTCTGCCTATAGCTTTGGTGAATGATGTAATTGATACATTTTATGCGCGTTGTGAAACCATTCATAAAGCGAAGTCAAGCGATTTTGATGTAATGCCAAGCTTGCACTACTAAGATTGTAGTTATATGCTATCTCATCTAAAAAAGCCTGTGTGGCATGTAAACAAAGATGCGCAGTATCTCGTAAACGGGTAAAATTAATACTTAATTCTGGACTACTAGGATGCGAATGAGAAAAGTAAGAATAATTAAGTTGCAGATCTAACCAGCTTGCTGGTATGACTCTCAAGCTGAGTTGCCTGGCAGGACTACATATAAAGTTAAGCCCTAACACAGCTGCGCGCTTAGAAGTGGTATCCGCCTCAGGAGAACCCCATTTTATTTTGGGTTTTGAACTTGAAGAATATCGAGTAGGATACTCTTTATGCGTAGCAATAAACACCTCTAATTTTTCTTTTAGCTTTATTAACTCTAGACTTTTAGGAGACTCTTTCAGTTCCTCATTAATGTTAACCAGTAAACTGCAAGCTTGCTCAATCGAAGTAGAAATGTATTCATAGAAAAGAGCAGGTTCTGCTTCCTCGAGCAAATACATTAACGTAATAGTAGCATCACATAACTGCTCTACTAAAAAATTAACTCCTACCTGATCTTGTTGGTATATTTCTAATAAAACGTAGGAATAATAGTGGCTACACATTTTGGTATACAAGCCTAGAATAGCCAAGTTGAAAGGCTCATCCGCAAATTCTTTAATAGCTTTAACCGCTGATTTGATTTGTTCCAAATACTGATGTAGGGTTTGTGCAGTTTTGAGAAAGGCATCAGCAAAGGCTTGCTCAGAACTTTCAAGCGAGTCTAAGTTCGGCAAATAAAATTGAACTTGATTAGACGGCAGTTTTGTATTCATCAAAGCCACAGATCAGCTACTTTACATTTTGTGTAGCACACGTCAAAGATGATAGAGTCGAGAGAATGTCCCGCCTTTGACCAAAATCACACCTTATAGCTAACAAACATCACATTAAGCACAAATCTTAGAGATTTAATTGGTCAAAGTGTAGCTTACAGATGTGAAATTTGAGATGTACAACACTCACCAGAGATATGGTTCTCTAAAAAAAATCTACTTGTATTTACATCTTACCTAAGATAGGAACGAAAATAGAACTCAGCCCGTCCTACCTTCTACGATCAATCACTCCTGCCCTCCCCAACGTCTACCAAAAGATAGGAATTACATTGAGTTACAACCTTTTTGAAATCCAAAGGTTTAGATACCAAGTTTTTCATTACAATATACCAATAATAATCATTCCTAATCTGAAGCATAATTTCACTAAGTATTGAAACCTAACCTAAGTAGGTAGAAATTCAACAGAATACAATTACCGTAGATTTGCCTATTAATTCGTTTCCGTGTTTTCTTTCTTAATAAATAAGATAGGCAATTTAAATGTCCAAGAGCTTATCACTAGACGAAATCTTCGTCAAACGGAAATATAATGACTTATTTCTGGAAATTTAGGTAAAAGTCAGGATTTTGTAGCGTAGAATACAGCATAAACGTTTTTATTTATATATAATTATGTCTCATAAATTAAGTTTTCAAGGTAACACACATTAACATAACTTAAAATTGCCAGCGGAGTACCTTCGCTGTAGTCTGCTAAAGAAGACACCGAGAGTGCACTTGAGCAGCCTAAGGAGAGGGGAAGAGTATGCCTTTTTGAGGTGAAGCTTGTGTTTGCGAAATAATACTTTCTCTGGACAACTGCAAGCTTTTTAGCAGTAATGCAGAGAATAAAAAATTAAATTAGACAACTATAGCTCTTTATCAACAGCTCATATTCTCTAGTATTAGAGGTTATGGGTTGCTTTTTTTTTACATAAGTTGCCGCGTTGATTTCTGGCGGCTTCCCGCTGGTGTATTAACAAAGACAACGATAGGAACCCTTTTTTCATGTATATAGATGTGTCAAACAAACAGAAGCAGTGGATTACGTTCAAAGTTTCAGAAATGGAAATGAGCGCACTTGAAGCTTATTGCCAGCGAACCGAAAGAACCAAGACCGATGTTTTGCGAGAATTAATCCGTAAGTTGCCAACTTATACAAATTCATCTAATCCTCGCAATTCTTTTAATAGTCAGTAAGTAGTTTCTTAATGGCATTGCGGTACTAGCGCAGCAAGATTTGTCATTACTTATTGCTTTAACACATCAATCCACAAACTCATTTTCCACAGGATTGCGCGAAGCGATGTTTGCATTCGCTTACCGCCTGATCAAAACAGCCTGCTTCAACTTTCGCTAATTGCGGGTAAGACAATGACTCAAGTACTTCAACAGCAATCAACACCTTCTAGCATTGAAAAGACACCACTAGTTAGTGTCATTATTAATAATTACAACTACGGTCGGTTCTTGACTCAAGCCATTGAAAGTGTTTTAAACCAGAGTTACTCAAACTGGGAATTGATCGTTGTTGATGATGGGTCAACAGACAATTCTCGCGAAATTATTGAAGCTTACAAAGAGAAACTGATACCGATCTTGCAAAAGAATGCAGGACAAGGAGAGGCTATTAATACAGGAATTGCACACGCTCAAGGCGAAATTATCAGTTTTTTAGATGCAGACGACTACTTTGCGCGCGACAAACTAGAAAAAATCGTAGCAGGGTTTTGCGAGCATCCGGAATGGGTACAAATTTCTCATTGCTGGATTTCAGTCAACAGTGAAGGTCAAACTGTTGGTCGAGGCTCGACGATCTTGAGTCAAGGAGATGTACGCAATCTACTATTACGCTGGGGCAGATATGCAATGGGAATTACATCAGGACTTGCATATCGTCGTGCAGTTTTACAAAAAGTTTTGCCTATTCCCACGAGAAAAGCGGCTGCTGCTGATACATATTTAACAGTAGCTGTTCCTTTTTATGGTGAAGTAGGGTGCATTAATGAACCGCTAATGTTTTATCGCATTCATGGTAGTAACAAACAAGCGCATAACGACAACGTACCCTATCTAATTCAAGAGCGCGAGGATACCGCAACTTTTATCAATCAAGCCTCTGCCAAGGTGGGATTAGCCGAGCGATTTGATCTTCTCAAAGACGTCGATTATCGCAGTCTCACAGCACTACAACAGGGTGGCGTACCTTTAACAGAAGCGATAGAAATTCTTTGGTTGTCATTGAGAGAAAGCATTGCAATTGGCAGAAGTGCAAGAGATACTCTCGAAAGGGTATTGCGGCGTGGAATTTGCACACTGTTTCCTTCCGAAGGTAGGGCTGTTCTTCGTTTAGGACTGCGTGGCTACTTGCGTTTCAAGTTATTCGGTCAATAGCTGAGAAAGAATATGAACCACTTAGTCAATATTATCCGCAGACACTGGTTACCTTTGTTGCTGTTGAACGGTGTCGTAGTTGCCGCCACACTCTATGCAATTATTCACACTAAAACAACTGTTTCTCCAGTGTGGAAGGCTAATGCGGAATTAAATCTTCCTCAACCGTCTAATAGATTAGATGCTAGTTTAGGAACTTTAGGTCAATTGCAGAATACAGGTTTTGGTTTCTCTAGAGAAGTTAATCCTTTGCAAATTCAGCTGTCTATTCTAACTAGCGACACGGTAATGGAGCGAGTATTGGCAGTTGATCCAGAAAAAAATGCGTATTTAAGGTTAAGTGACTACAAAGCCTTATTTACTGCGACTCCCCAGCAGCAGTCAACAATTATTGCAGTAGAAGCTCGAGCTTCTAGTCCAGACATAGCGTACAAACGCTTAAATAATTTAATCAACATCTATCAGCTACGTCTGAATGAATTACGCCGTCAGGACACGAATGTTCGCGAGGAGTTTTCTCAAGAGGATTTAAAAAGAGCGCAGCAGCAGTTAGCTGAGTCTCAGGTTGCTTTAGCCAACTTTCAACAGCAGACAGGGCTAACCGATATTGTGGAACAAACGCGATCGCTCATCGGACAGATCAGCAATCTCAGAACAACTTATGCAACGGTTTTAGCGCAAGCTGGGGCAAATCAAACGCAAGCGAATGTAGCGTCGCAACGTTTGGGTATGTCCCCACAACAAGCAATGAATTCGCTGCGCTTAGGTGAAAATAAAGAGTATCAAGCGACTCGTCAGAAATTATCTGAGGTTGAAACGGCTTTAGCGGAAGCTCGCAGCCGATATACTGACGAGAGTCCACAAGTACAATCGCTGCTATCGAGCCGCCAAGAGCTACAGCAGATCATGAATCAACAGATCGCGACAGCTGTACCAGGAGCAAGTGCGAATGACATCGATTTGACGTTAGGTGGCAATGGCGGCAGAGACAGTCGCATCGAGATGATTTCACAGCTAATCACTGCGCAGAACTCAGCTTCTGGCTTGCAGCAACAAGCGAACTTGATTGCGAATGAAATCAATAGACTCAATACAGAGTTGAATAATATTACGAGAAATCGCGGTCAATTGTTAGATCTACAGCGTCGGTATGAAATAGCTGAGGGAATTTACAAAAGTATCACGGCTCAAATTGAGCAAGCCAAAACGAATCCTTTCAATGTTTATCCCAATATTCAAACACTAGATGCACCAAGTGTCGATCCCAAACCGGAAGAACCTAGCAGCAGACTCGCTGCACTAGGTGGTATCCTTGCCGCGCTGTTTGGCAGCATAAGCTTAATCCTCTTTTTAGAAAATCGCAATCCAATGCTCAAGCCAGAAGATCTACAGCAGGTGGAATTTCCCATCCTGGGTCGCATTTCGCGTCTCAGACCTCTAGACATGGAAAGATCTTTGTCAGCAGAGGTGCCTATCGAGTTGCAGAGGCTGGCTTCAGCTGTATTGATGCTAGAACACCAACGCTTACTGATCACTAGCTCTACTGCTGGAGAAGGTAAAACAACTGTTACCTTAGGACTTGCATTAGCATTGGTTAACTGTGGCTTCCGAGTACTGATTGTTGATGGCGACCTTAAGCAAGCAGAACTCAGTCGGCGGTTAGGTCATCCTAAGGCAAACACAGAGGATAGACACGCTCCAGTTTCTATATCTTTGGGGCTTGATTTACTACCTGCACCCGCAGTGCCAAGCGAAAAAATTGCTGAATTCTTCGCCCGTGGCAGCTTTGCACAGAATCTAAATCACATTCAAACCTCCGGTGGTTACGATTACGTGTTAGTTGATAGTCCACCGCTTGGGTTAGCTAGCGAGACTAATTTGATGAGTGCAGTGGTTCAAAATGTTTTGTTTGTTGTGCGTGCTGGGAAGAGCGATCGCTATTCGGTTCTGGATAGCTTTGAACAACTTTCGCGCCACAATGCTCACATTATGGGACTAGTCGTTAACTGTGTCGAGTCATCAGCAACAGGATACCGCTACGGACGTCAACGCGAATTAATAATGGAAACTGAGGCGTAAATGTTTGTGGTGAATTTGTGGTGAAATATATGGCTCAGATGTATCACACTAAATCTTTACGCCGAAGAAGCAATAAACTATTTGCCAACGGATTCTGGCTCCGTTGGCAAGCTTTAACTGTAGGTGAGCGTTTTGTCTGCGCTAACATCATTTTAATTCCTGTTTGGTGGGTTGCTGGTCTTTACGATTACTTACCAATACTTTTATTGTTGAGTGTTGGACTATACGAATGGCGACAACAGGGAAAAATACAATTAACACGCCCTAGTTTGCCCGTTATTGCGGCGATCGCCTTTGGTATTTATCAACTCGCAAGAGTCGCGATTTTCTACCACGAACCTAGAACTATCAAATTTTTTGACGTTGTTAGTGTCGTTTTTTGCCCGACGATTTGGCTTTGGTATATCCAAAGTAAAAATATTCGGCTACGCATGGAACCAATTGCTTGGGCTTGTACGATTAATGTTCTACAAATGCTTGGGTTATGGTTCTTAATTCAATTTGTTTTGCCAGCATCGCTTTTTCCCTTACCTACGATCTATGCACTCGTTACAGGTGTTACGAGTAAAGCTTTAGCAAGCATCTTGTCGCCTTTTCGCACGATTGACGGAAATGTTGCTGGATTTTGCCGTTGCCAATTGTTCTTCATCTTTCCATCCTTTTTTGCTTTATTTGCTGGGTTTCTAGGCTTAGTTGCTTTAGAAATTAAAAGTCGTCTTTGGTCATGGCTAGTCTTCGGAGCCTCTGTCTTCTTGATCGTGCTGAGTGCAACGCGAGCCGTTTGGGTGGCATTTCCACTTGTTTTGGGTTTGCGTTATCTATTTAGTAACTATGGAAGACGCTGGGTTCCTGCGGTTGTGTTTGGTTTAATCGCAGCCGGAAGTTTCCTGATATTTTCGCTTCCGGTCTTTACTGAGCTAGTTTTGAATAACTTCACTGATTTAGCAGACACAGTTAATAAAGTGCGAGAAGGTTCAACGGATACTCGCTTGGAAATCTACAGACAAACTTGGCTGGGAATTCAAGAAAATCCTTTGTGGGGACACTTGACAACAGGACCAACAATCAACGCTTATGCTCAAGATTATGAGGTAGTAGGCTCCCACAGCGTTATCTTGGGAAATCTACTTTATCTCAATGGCATGGTAGGTACTGGACTGTTTCTGACTTTTTGGTTTTCGCTACTTTATTGGATGTATAAAACGCGTGCCGGAAGACCTTTACTCTGTTTTGGTTTGTGGTTTTTGTACACTTTTGTTGCCTTTACTATGGATACAGCATATGGAATGTCCATATCATCGCTGCCTATTTTGGTGAGCATCGCTATACGTAATCCTCATCCAAAGTTCGCGCAAGGAGTACGTCATGCGTAAGCTCCTCATTGTGCCAGTATTTCATCATGCTTTGGGAGGAGCGACAGTTTCTCTGTCAATGACACTTAAAGGATTTCAGCAATGCGGTGCATTAAATCAATTGTGCGTCCTACTGAGAGCCGATTCTTTAATGGAGCAGTATCTTTGTCAAGCAGGTTATGAGTCGTGTTTGCATCTTATCCCTGAGCGCAGTCTTGGTCAGTTCATGAAGCAAGCACTGCACTGGGTAAATCAACAACCTCCAGATTGGCCAGTCCTGCTAGAAAACTGTGTTGCTCGTCAGTTGTTACCGGCGATGGCGCTGGCTGCACCTAGACTTCGTTGGAGTCGTCGTCCCATCTACCTCATCTTTCGTGACTTAGCCTACTCGCCGCATCCTTTAGGAAGTTTATTGCGAAAGTTTACTTTAGCAAGTCTTGCTCCCCGTGCTATTTGCAATTCTCAATTCACTGCTAAGCACATCCGCAAGCTCGTTCCGTATATCGAGGAAGTACTTTATCCTCCGGTTGATCTAGAGCGGTTTAATGATCGCCCTTCGGTTAAACCTCCACCAGCAAATTTACAACCGATTCTCAACTCTGGAGCACGAATCATTTTAACGCCTTCACGAATAAGTAAATCCGAAGACAATATTAATGATAAAAACTTGCGATCGCTTTTGCTTGTTTTAGCTCAACTGAAATCTAGGGGTCAAAATTATCATGGAGTTGTGATTGGACAAGACACGTCTTCCGATCAACAGAACATCCGAGCTTTACTTGCGCAAGCTAAAGACTTAGGAGTAACAGATCGATTCACAATTTTACCTCCTGTGTTTGCGATCGAGGATTACTACAAATATGCCGACGTCGTGATGACGCTTGCTCCTCGCGAACCTTTTGGTCGTACCATTGTCGAAGCGATCGCTTGTGGTGTACCAGTTGTTGGTAGCCAAACTGGCGGTATTGGGGAAATTCTAGGTAATTTTGCTCCTGAATGGACGGTAAACCCATATAATCCAGCGGCTGCAGCTGAAATAATTATACAGATTGCTCATAGTCCTAATAGCTCAAAACTTCTTGCCCAAGGTCAACGTTGGGTTGAAACACATTGCAGTGTTGCTAGTTACGCGCACCGAATCATGGAAATTACAGGTTTGGATTCCACCAAATTACCTGAAACTGAATTAGTTTACTAAAGCTTGAGGTGAGTGTTAGCTATGAAAAATATTGGCATCTATCGAAGAGTTTTTCCTCTCACTTCAGAAGCTTTCATCCAAGAGCAGTCTCACAACATGATGCGGTATCAACCGACGTTCATTTCTAACACCCTTCTGCAAGAAGTTCCGTTCAACAGTATTGCGGTGAGTCAAAATGACTTACTAGGTATTAAACAAGCTACTTTTCTACTGACGCGATCGCCAAAGTTATTTAATCGTCTTGATACCAGCACCTTAGCTTTAATTCACGCTCATTTTGGTCCTGATGGTGTTTATGCTATACCTATCGCTGAAAAGTTAAAAATTCCTTTATTAGTCACTTTTCATGGCTATGATATTACTATCTCTCGCACAGCTTTGTGGCGTAAAGGTAAGTTCTTGTACTATCAATTAATCTTTCATGAAGAAGAACTAAAAAGAAAGGCTGCAAAATTTATTGCTGTATCCAATTTTATAAAGAATAAACTCCTCGAAAAAAAATATCCGAACGAAAAAATTATTCAGCATTATATAGGTGTCGATACAGAAAAATTTACTCCCGGTAAGAAAGCAAGTGAACGATACATTTTATGTGTTGGTAGGCATACACAAAAAAAAGGTATAGACACCTTGTTACACGCCTTTGCAAAAATTACTCATAAACATCCTGAAGTTTCGCTGATTCAGGTAGGAACAGGTAATTTAACGAATACACTATATAACCTAACAAAAACTCTAGATATCGCGCATCGCGTCCGATTTCTAGGTGCACAGCCACATGAAGTCGTACTAAATTTGATGCGTGGTGCAGAGGTTTTTGCCTTAGCAAGTCAAACCGCAGAAAATGGAGATTGTGAAGGCTTACCTATAGTGATTAATGAAGCTTCTGCGTGTGGTATACCAGTTGTCTCTACTTGGCATAGTGGTATTCCTGAAGCAATTTTAGACGGCGAGACAGGTTTTCTTGTAGCAGAACAAGACGATATAAATTTAGCAGAAAAGCTAGATTTACTGCTATCTGACCGTGCCCTGGGTGAAAAGATGGGACAGCGTGGACGCGAATTTATGTGTGAGATGTTTGATATTCGGAAGCAAACTTCTAAGTTAGAAGCTATTTATGATTCGCTTAGTTGATAATTTAAAAATCTCATCTCATACTATTTACCTTTTATTGATTATCTAACAGCTAAGTTTCGCGAAGACTTGCTTTTATACTATATGTGTCAACCAAGCATTAAGTATATTGCAGAACACTTTGCTTTTAGCAACGCAGCTTGTCAAGATGAAGTTCTTTATGGTGTACTCATATCTAATTTAATGAATGGCGATCGCTATTATCAAAAGAAGTTAGTTGTCATGATGTCATGAAATTAAAGTTTTGGTTCAGCTTGGTTTTCAGTACGACTGTTTTGTTGTCTTTAGCGGGACATACATCACGAGCAAATGTTATTGACTCAGTAACAGAAGATATTAGCCAAGCTAGAGCTCGTGAGTACTCTAACTCCAAAGGAGGGGATGTTTGCAATAGACTAAAAAATGTTACAGATAAGACTATTGCTGGACGACAAGCTTTTTTCCATTGGGTAGCTCGTTGTGGAGAACGTTCCGAATTAGCAATGAGACGCACTGCGATTGGCAATACCTATTGGTATGGTTGGTCAATTTATATTCCCTCTGACTGGCAAGATGCTCGGGAAGGATATGATATTGTCAATCAATGGGCTATATTCCCAACTAAAATAAATATGAAAAAAGCGTGTGGAGCAGCAGGCTCTTACATTGCTATCAGCAAAAATACGCTCACCTTTGCTTTACAACGTCAGGGAGATACAGAAGAAGTAACTTGCACTAAGTACCCTTTGATGGAAGTTGCCGAGATGAGGGGAAAGTGGGTAGACTTTGTGATGCACGTGAAATGGACAGGCGACACAAATGGATTTTTGAAGCTTTGGATGAAGAGTAAAAACGAACCTTACCAATTGAAGATAAATTATACTGGTTCCACATATTGGAATCATGCCAAAACCGGACCATATTTTAAGATGGGATTGTATAAAGGCGACCCAGATTTTGCAGGACCAGCACCACGGTATTTGTATACCGCACAGTATCGTCTAGGCAATGCTGACTCTAACTTCCAAGCAGTTTCTCCGATTCAGGAATCAATCGCTTGTCGATACGTTCCTAACATGGCGCAACTTTTTGGTAATAAGTGCATTAATTAATTTGATTTAAAACCCACTTGTATCTAGTAGCGTATACTTTGCAGAAGTTTCAATGAGTTCATAGGAAAGAGGCACTATAGTTGCCTCTTTTTTTTAGAAATAATGTTGTGCGCTTAATTTACATTACGTATCTTTTCGGAGTTAAATACATGAAGCTACTATTGGTCTGCAATCCAGGAGGACACTTCGCTACTATGATGGGTCTAAAAAGTTTTTGGTCTGCCTACGCAAGAGAATGGGTCACTTATCCGAAATGGGATACACAAAGCTTGTGTGATAAAGAGATAGTGAATTGGGTAGAAATGCAAGAAGCACGTATGTTAGGCAAAGCATGTATTAATTTTACTAAAGCTTTAACTATTTTAGATAAAAGTAAGCCGGATTTAGTTATATCTACTGGAGCAAGTCTGGCTGTGCCTTTTATCTTAGCTAGCAAGGGTTTTGGCATTAAAACAATGTTTATTGAAAGCATTACTCGTGCTCATGAATTAAGTTTGAGTGGAAAACTTGTCTACAATCTAGTAGACGAGTTTTATGTACAATGGCCTGAGTGTGTACAGCGATATCCCAAAGCTCAATACAAAGGTGTTATTGCTTAAGCTGCTAGCAATCAAGTGCTTTTCTCGGTATTAAACTTCTACTACCAGACTACTTATTGCAATGATGATTGTAGTTATTTTCTTGGTAGTTACAGGAGGGTTTCGGCAAAGGTTTATTCCATGATTATCTTCACACTTGGAACTATATTCTTTCCTTTTGACCGCGCAGCTAATTGGTTACAGATTCTTTTGCAGGAAGAAATTATTATTGAGCCAGTGTTATTTCAGCATGGTGCTACATCGGTAACTCGACTAAATCATCCTTTACTTACGAATGTAGCTTCACTAACAACTGATGAAATGCACGCAGCTGTAAAACAAGCATCTTTGGTAGTTTCTCATGCAGGACAAGGTTCGACACGAATGTTAGCAGGGATGGGAGCAGGTTTCGTACTTATTCCTAGACTAAAACGCTACGGAGAACATGTTGACGATCACCAGCTGCTTTTTGCGCGTGCTGTCGAGAGATTTGGCGTACATTACTGCACTGAACTTGAGCAATTAATTCAATACATCAAACAACCTCCATCCCCTTTGCGCAAAAAATTGTTTGATGCTCCTTTACTAGCAGAACACTTGATGACACGCTATCGAGTCTTGAACCTGCAAAAGTAACTCCACAATTGAAAATTCATTGTGTAACATTCTTGATTTAAAAGAATAATGAACAATACTCAACCACGAGTCAGTATTGGTATGCCTGTGTACAATGGTGCAATCTATCTTAAATCAGCATTAGATTCACTATTAAATCAGACATTCGCAGATTTTGAAATTATTATTTCTGATAACGGTTCTACTGACCAAACCGAAGAAATTTGTCGAGCGTATGCTGAGCAAGACTCGCGGATTCGCTATTATCGTAACGAGCAAAATCTTGGCGCTGGCTGGAATTTCAACCGGGTGTTAGAGCTTGCACATAGCGAGTATTTTAGATGGGCTTGTCATGACGATATATGCGCTCCAGAACTCTTAGAGCAATGTGTTAAAGTACTAGACTCTTATCCTTCGATTGTTCTGTGCTACCCAAAAACGATCGTCATTAATGAACATGGGCAGCAAGTAGAAAAATACGTTGATGGTTTTGATCTGCGATCGCCAAAGCCCCACGAAAGGTTTGCCCAATATCTTAAACTTGTTCGTTTTGGTCATGGCTGTCACCCAATCTTTGGCTTGATTAGGATCGAGACATTGAAACGCACAGCGCGCATGGGAATTTATCCTTCCTCGGATCTCGTTCTACTAGGTGAACTAACGCTTCATGGAGAGTTTTATGAAGTGCCTGAATATCTTTTTTTCAAGCGAGATCATTCTAAGAACTCGGTACGAGCACATCGCGCATTCAAAGATCGTATTGCTTGGTACGATCCAGCAAAAAAAGGAAAATTGCACTTAACAAGATGGAAGTGGTTTCTTGAGTATCTTACAGCAATTCAACGCGCTCAACTGAGTTGGAATGAAAAAGCACGTTGCTATCTCCAAATGACAAAATGGGTAAGTTGGAATTCAATCTTTCTGACAAAAGATTTGATAAAAGCTACACTTTGGCCTTTTCTAAAACCCTTTATTAACCTTGAAGTAGGTCAGAAGGTTAGTAGAAATGCTTAGCTATTAGTAATGCTCCCGTGTAAATCAATTTCAAAGGGAAGTAGATATGGCATTTAAACTGAGCCTCAAGTCAGCACCACTTTTAAAAACACTTGCTGATGACAGAAAGCCTAACTCTCTATCTAGTAAATTAAGACAAAAAAGATTTGCTGTATTTACAAAACTTGTAAAAAATCATTGCGAAAAGACAAAGGGTTTAGTAAGAATTATTGATGTAGGTGGCACACCTACAGTTTGGGAAAGGAATTTACCTTTGCTAAAACAGCTATGTCCAGTAACTCAGGTTAAAGTCGTAGTTGCTAATATCAAAGACTATCGAACTAGTTGTATAGATATTAACTGTGTTATTGCTAATGCCACAAAAATGAACCAGTTTAAAGACAAAGAATTTGATATTGTTTTTTCAAATTCTGTCATTGAGCATGTTGGTGATTTTGAAGCACAAAAAGCAATGGCTAACGAAATTCTAAGAATAGGTAAAGTATATTTTGTACAAACACCAAACTTCTATTTTCCTATAGAACCACATTTCCTTTTTCCTTTTTTTCAATTTTTCCCTCTTCCATTAAAAGTTTGGTTAATTCGTAATTTCGATTTAGGATGGCGGAGGAAAGCACCTACCTTGGATACTGCACTTGTACTTATTAATTCTGTAAAGCTCTTGACCAAGAAACAGCTAATCAGTCTCTTTCCCCAAGCTAATCTTTTTGAAGAAAAGATTTTTAGTTTAACTAAATCTTTTATTCTGTATGGCGAATCTCCCTAGAATCTAGGGCAAAACTTAAACAATAACAAATTTGCAAGATTTGGCTGTCTTGAACACTGAAATAGTCCACATAAAATAAGCATGTTGAGGAGAGGCTTGATAAAAACTATTCAATACTAAAGTTATCAAAAGTTGCTGAGTTATTATAACTCCCCAAGCCTGCACGCCCTCCAGTAAATGTTGTATCTTTAGCTGTTGCTTGCAAACTTCCATTGCGATACACCTCAATTGTATCTTTTGTTTTTTCGATTCTGATGTTATATGTAGTTCCTCCTTGGATCGTGGAATTAAAGTTCGCAAGTTGTGTAGAAACTCCTCCTACCACTCTAAAAATTCCATTAGTGTGCCTGTTGTCACTTTCGTTAAAGCTAGCATAGTAATAATTATTACCATCTTGGTAATTAAAGATAATTGAAAAGTCATCCCAACTACTTGATGTTGCTGTTGAGCTTGCATCTGCCTTTAGTACAAAGCTTTCAGGCAGAATGTTTTTGTGAACAGATATATTTCTGTTGTGCGCTTGCGACAAGCCACCGTTAGCATATGTTAGTAAGTACTTCCCGTTACTGACACTCCAAGCTCCACCGGATTGAACACTAAAATTGCTAGCTGAGGAGGAAAAGTCTTCAAATGTGCTTTGTGGAGCTTCCGGTTGTGGCTTTGGTTCACTATAAGAGCCAGGAGGTGCAACATCTTCAAACTTAGCATTGGCATCGCCTAAGCGATATTCGTCTGTATAAAGATATCGAGGCGCAGCACCGCTAAAATTTGGATCGCCTTTGTACAATCCCATCTTGAAGTATGGTCCACTGCGTTCGCCATTCCAATAAGTACGCCCAGAGTAGTTTACCTTTTGAACGTATGCTTCATTACCAATTTTCATCCAAAGTTTAACGAAGCCATCAGTATTTCCCGTCCATTTTGCTTGCATGACAAAATCTACCCATTTTCCGCGTACTTCAGAGAGATTTGCCAAGGTATATCTTGTACATTCAGTCTCAGAAGTTGTGCCTTGTCTTTGCAGTCTGAAACTGATCGAATCACCACTTCTAATCATATATGAACCAGCTGCACCGCAAGCTAATTTGCGGACACTAGGGTATATAGGCCATTGTGCAAGAATATCATAATCATCTGATGGGTTGTCCCAGTTAGAAGGAATAAACATTGACCAGCCATACCAATAAGTTTCTCCAATAACAGAGCGCCTCATTGATAATTCAGAACGTTCTCCACAACGATTTACCCAGTGTAAGAAAGCTTGTTTTCCTGCTCGAATAGGATGAGCATTATTGTTGGTGAAAGTAGTTACGTTTTCCAGTTTGTTACATGTAGAGCCACCCTTTGAGGTCGAATGTTCACGCGATCGCGCATCTGCAATGTCTTCTGTTACTGATTCTATAACTGCTGCGTGCGAACTATTTGCTCCTATTAATAGAAGTAAAGTTGTACTTAGAAGCAAACTGGATAAGCGCAAAGACGTGTTTTTCTGAGGTCTTGTACGTAAAAAATTACAACACTTCATTTTTGAATTATTCCTTTGAGAAACTGATTGTTTTAGTTTTAACTACGCGATCCTTTTAAAAAGTTTGAGTAAGCAAATCAACTAATAACTTTTGTGAAAAATCGCAATTCTTTAATGTAGTTTCATAAAAATAAACTACAACTTAGAGTAGGTTTTAAAAAACAAGGAAGCCAAGGGGGAAATTACTGAATTTACACTTCAGTAATCACACTTTAGAAATATTTGCTTGTGACAAAATGATTCGGTGTAATTACTACAGTAAATCTACGGATGAAAATCAATGTATGTGACATTTATTTTCTAGGAGAAAGATAGATGCTGGTAAAAGAACATAGCAAAAGCACTAATTTAATGATTTTGCACGTATGTTCTTCTAAAAAAAAACTACCGTCAACACATATAAATTCAGTAAAATCCAGATAATTTTGTAGCTTACAAAGAAAAATATAGAAGTAGTACTCGTAGGTAAGTTTTTGTTTTGATTTATTCAATTAATCAAAGCTTTCAATATGAAGCATTCTTCTCCAATTAAAATATTTGACGAGATTACTAAATTGAGATTTTTTTATTTGAGAGAATAGCTACTTCGAGGCTAGTTCTTGTTAGCTCAATAGCGCATGTAAATGGACACAAACACTAATTTAAAAACGAGGAGAGCTTATGAAAGCAGTAATCTTGGCGGGAGGATTGGGAACACGGATTAGTGAAGAAACCGCAATTAAGCCAAAGCCAATGGTTGAAATTGGAGGTAAACCGATTTTATGGCATATCATGAAAATTTATGCCACCCACGGTATTAACGATTTCATTATCTGTTGCGGTTACAAAGGATATGTGATTAAGGAGTACTTTGCAAACTACTTCTTACATATGTCTGATGTCACGTTTGATATGCGGTTTAATCAGATGAATGTGCATTGTGGTTATGCTGAACCGTGGCGCGTGACTTTAGTGGATACAGGAGAGTCTACAATGACCGGAGGGCGGTTGAAGCGTGTCAGAGAACATGTAGGCAATAGTACATTTTGTTTTACCTATGGTGATGGAGTGAGCAACGTCAACATCACGAAACTCTTAGAGTTTCATAAACAACAAAAAACCCAAGCGACCCTAACAGCAGTCCAACCACCTGGGCGTTTTGGTGCAATTTGTTTAGCAGAAGAGCAAACAAAGATTACTTCTTTTAAAGAAAAACCAGGTGGTGATGGTGCTTGGATTAATGGTGGTTACTTTGTCCTCGAACCAGAGGTCATCGACTATATTGCTGGTGACAGTACAGTGTGGGAACAAGAGCCGTTAGAAAAATTAGCTCACTTAGAGCAGTTATCGGCATACAAGCACGATGGTTTTTGGCAGCCAATGGATACTTTACGGGATAAAAACTATCTAGAAAACTTATGGCAGAAAGGGCAAGCGCCTTGGAAGGTGTGGTAAAGATTCCCTTGAGGGTTCACAGCTATCATCACAATGCAATTTAACTTCCAAAGGCAAAAACATTCTTATGTACGATTATGCAGTTATCGGTGGTGGGATTGTTGGTCTGGCTGCGGCGATCGCAGTGAGCAAACGTTATCCTGCGGCTCGGATTGTCGTCTTAGAAAAAGAACAAACTTGGGCAAGTCACCAAACCGGAAACAATAGCGGTGTCATTCACTCAGGAATTTACTACAAACCAGGTAGTTACAAAGCTCAGTTCTGCCGTGAGGGTAACCGCTCGATGGTAGAGTTTTGTCAACAGCATAATATTGCGCATGAAGTTTGTGGCAAGGTAATTGTCGCAACTGAACACCACGAATTACTAATGTTGGAGAACTTGTATCAACGCGGTTTGGCAAATGGATTACAAGTAAAGCAGTTGCATGCAGAACAAGTGAAAGAAATTGAGCCACACGTTCAGTGCTTAGCGGGCTTACGAGTACCTTCGACAGGAATTGTTGATTACAAGCAAGTTTGTCAAAAATACGTCGAAATTTTTCAAGCCCAGTCAGGTGAACTGCGTTTGAATACCCAGGTCAAGAAAATCTCGACTCGTAGCGATACTACAATCCTAGAAACGAACAATGGCATCTTTGAAACTCGGTTTGTGATTAATTGTGCCGGATTGCATAGCGATCGCATTGCGCAATTAACCAACATAAATCCTGAAGCAAAAATAGTTCCTTTTAGAGGGGAGTACTACGAACTCAAGCCAGAAAAACGCTATTTGGTAAAAAGCTTAATTTATCCTGTACCTAATCCAGCATTTCCGTTTCTAGGCGTACACTTTACACGAATGATTGATGGTACAGTTCACGCTGGCCCTAATGCCGTTCTGAGTTTCAAGCGAGAAGGTTATCACAAAACAGATTTTAATTTGCGCGATTTTGCAGAAGTCATGACTTATTTTGGTTTCTGGAAATTAGCAGCAAAACACGCCGCAGAAGGGCTGCAAGAAATAGTTCGCTCCTACTCAAAGACAGCATTCGTGCGCAGT
This sequence comes from Chroogloeocystis siderophila 5.2 s.c.1, assembly GCF_001904655.1. NCBI lineage: Bacteria > Bacillati > Cyanobacteriota > Cyanophyceae > Chroococcidiopsidales > Chroococcidiopsidaceae > Chroogloeocystis > Chroogloeocystis siderophila. The sequence continues at coordinate 50,876 of NZ_MRCC01000024.1, forward strand.
TTGCAACGGTTAATTCCAGAAGTAACAGAAGACGATGTAATACCTACTCACGCAGGTGTCAGAGCGCAAGCTTTGCGTTCTGATGGACAACTCGTCGATGATTTTCTACTGGTATCTTCGCAAAATGCGCTTCATGTATGCAATGCCCCTTCTCCAGCAGCAACTTCCTCGCTAGAGATTGGTAAAGAAATTGCGTCGCAGGTTCCTGAGCGCTCGCGTTTGCAAGTAGCACTTACAGTTTAGTCACTAGTTACCTCTTATTCGTATAAGTTTTAAACTGCCGTAAGTCAGAAATATTGGTATCAGCTTCCTCGATATTTTGTCGGAAGCTGATAGCTTATATATTGCTGGAAAAATTGAAATAATGATAAATGCTTGCAATGAATTCGTTGACTATAGTGACTCTCCTTAGGAACATTAGTGCTTTTATTCACCAGTACTCTTAAGAAGAAAATTCTGGTCGTCTAAGAGCAATTACTGGTGAAAGTAAGTTTGCGCTGCGTCAAAAGATTGTTAGCTTAAATATTTGCTGATTCATCTACCTCCAACTCATAGTGAAAGAAAATTTGCTTCGAGAATTTATATCTCAAGACCGAAAGCCGTAGGGGGAAAGCAACAAATGAAGATGAAGTCATCGCAGCTTCGACTCTTTATGGATTTAAAGCTTACACCATAGAAAACTTAAGCTTTGCTAAACAGGTGAGATTATTTTCACAAGCGGAAACTGTTGTACCAACTCATGGTACTGGTTTAACCAATATAATATTTGCACAAAATCTAACTGTAGTTGCTCGATTCACTCGATTCATTTGTTACTCCTAAGTTTTTTATTAGCAAAAGCTTTTAGTTTTTGCCACGAATGCTTAACATCAGGTAGGCAAGTGCAGTTACAATACAGTCAAAAGTTCAATGAAGTATAAGTTCAGTCGATATACCCCAACTACAGAACCTTATTGTTAAGTTATTTAGCGGCAATTTGCTCTTTTTAAGAGTCTTTTTTTTGGGGTTTCTAGTGGTACTTATTATCCATAATTTTGCTATGTGTAAAATCACTATTTTACAGAACTAGAGTCATTATATTAAGAACATCATGCAGGCAATTATCTACGCTATCAAAAAGAAGATTTTAGTGGGTCGATTGAAAGCAATTTCTATAGTGGCTAAGTACACGCTACGCCAATGGTTGTTTAAGCCCCTGACAAAAATAGTCGGCTTAAAAATTCTTGCTCAAGAAGATGTTTTAGCAGAAAAAGACAAATATCAAGTTTGGGAATTTGGTTTTCCAGAAACAGTTATCGCTGATGAAATACGTGAAAGTACAGATGAGATTCCTCAACTCATCCACAGTCATACTGGCGTTATTAATTTTGGCAAACCCTTCGTCTTTACAGTAACGAACGCTCAGCTTGTAGGTCCAGCAGTAGTTGGGTTTGATGAACCAGGAAATCTGATTGCAGAGACATTTCCTGGTATTGGTAACATCAAAAAATATTTACCAACGCGAACTTTGTTATTCAAAAGCTTACCTCGAATCAAAGTTCCGCAGTTAGAAACAGCATATTCGTTGGTTAATTGGAGGTCTCAAAACTACTATCATTGGGTAACCGATTGTTTGATTCGTTTAAAGGGACTAGAACACTACCGCGAACAAACCGGAAACAAACCGTTACTCATTATTCAAGCAAATCCACTGAAATGGCAAGTAGAATCACTGAGACTTTTAGGGTATGAGCCAGAGAATTGTATTCAATGGAAAGTACCAAGAGTAGAAGTCAAGCACTTAGTCGTTGCATCTGCGCAACGCGAACGGCGAACACCTTCTCCCGCAGCGTGTGTATGGCTGCGCGAACAGATGCTAAGTCATCTACCTGCGATTGATAGCGAACAAAATTTTGCCTCAAGAATCTACATTTCAAGAGCCAACGCAGTCGGTAGAAAAGTCGCTAATGAAGATGAGGTTTTAGCAGCTTTGACTCCTTATGGTTTTAAAGCCTACATACTGGAAAACTTGAGCTTCGCCGATCAAGTGAGGCTATTTTCACAAGCAGAAATCGTTGTAGCGACTCACGGTGCTGGTTTAACCAATATGATATTTGGCAAGAACTTGACCGTAATCGAGCTTTTTGATTCATTTTTGACGCCAGATTATTTTCTACTTGCAAAAGCGTTAGGTTTTAACTACAAATTCCTAACATCTGGGAAAAAAACGCAGTTTCAGTACAGTAAGAAGTTTAATGCAGTATCAGTTGATATCGCGAAATTGCAGGCACTACTTACCAAGCTTCTTGATACTTCTGATTTCTGGAATGTTACTCAAGATCGCCAACCTGTGAATACGATTTCTTGAACAAAATGCGATCGCCTACGCAAAGCGCAGTACCAGCAGCGATCGCGGATGTCACATCTAAAAATACCCATTAGCGTGTAAATCAAACTTATGAACGTACTTGTTACCGGAACAGAAGGCTACATCGGCTCGTTACTTGCTCCTATGCTGATTCAACGCGGACATAAAGTATTAGGGGTAGACACTGGTTTTTACAAAGTTGGTTGGCTATACAACGGTACTGAATACACTGCCAAAACCTACAACAAAGATATTCGACGCATTACCCCAGAAGATCTTCAAGATGTTGATGCTGTGGTACATATGGCAGAACTCTCAAACGATCCCACCGGACAACTTGCTCCCAATATTACCTACGACATCAATCACAAAGGTTCGGTACGCTTGGCAGAACTCGCAAAAGCCGCAGGTGTACGCCGCTTTGTCTATATGTCTTCTTGCAGTGTATACGGTGTCGCCACTGGCAATGATGTCACTGAAGAATCTGCCGTAAATCCGCAAACAGCTTACGCCGAATGTAAAACGCTAGTCGAGCGTGACGTTCAGGCAATGGCAGATGATAGTTTTTCTCCTACTTTCATGCGTAATGCTACCGCGTTTGGCGCTTCTCCTAGAATGCGTTTTGATATTGTGTTGAATAACTTGGCAGGTCTTGCTTGGACAACCAAAGAAATAAAAATGACGAGCGATGGTACTCCTTGGCGTCCATTGGTTCATGTCCTCGATATTTGCAAAGCGATCGCCTGTGTGTTAGAAGCACCGCGCGATATTATTCACAATCAAATCTTTAACGTAGGAGATAGCGCGAATAACTATCGAGTCCGCGAAATTGCTGAAATTGTTGCTGATGTCTTTCCAGGTTGCCAATTGAGTTTTGGTGATAACGGTTCAGATAACCGCAGCTATCGCGTTTCGTTTGAGAAGATTAACAAAACACTGCCAGGATTTAAATGCGACTGGAATGCTTTATCCGGCGCACAGCAGTTGTTTAACTATTTCACGCTGATTGATATGTCAACAGAAACCTTCTTATTTAGAGGATTCACGCGTCTCAAACAACTTGAGCATCTCATCAACACGCAGCAAATTGACGAAAACTTCTTCTGGACTTACTAAAACATCGTCCAAACGGTTCTCAAGATAGCAAGAGGTCATTACATGTGTCGGAAATAAGAGTCGAAGCTGAAAATATGACTCTGACAGGGTTTCGTTTAGAAACGAATACTGCTGCTTCAGGGGGACAAATTATTAGTTTAGTGGGAGGTGAACTTTCAGAAGTTGGTAGCGCCAGATTTACATTTGACGGTCCTTCTGGTTCGTACAACATTGTCGTGCGTTACTTTGATGAAACTGACGGAGTGAGTCATCTCGAAGTTGGCAAATCAGGGTTAACAATCGATGGTTGGTATTTCAACCAAAATCTCGGTAGCGCTTTGGCCAATACCCGAACACAAGTACGGCGTGCGATCGCGAGTGGGTTGACAGTCAAAACTGGAGACATCTTTAGGCTTTACGCAACTGAGAACAATGGCGAACCTGCTAGGATAGATTACATCGAATTCACACCTGTTGTAGCACCTGCGACTACGTCAACAATTATCAATGGGACAAACGCAAACGACCGATTAGTAGGCAATGCCAGAAACAACACGCTCAACGGGTTTGCTGGTAACGACATTCTCGATGGTCGAGGAGGTCATAATAAACTCAATGGTGGTAGCGGGATAGATACCGCGGATTACAGCCAAGCCACCAATGGAATTATTGCCAACTTCAATACAGGAACTGTGCTAAAACCTGTATTTGGCACAACGACACCGAAGGTCATGCCTTTAGGTGACTCAATTACCGCAGGACAGCACGCGGTTCAGCCAACTCCAGGAACTTATCGGATTCAGCTATGGAAAAACCTGCGTGCAGATAACTTAAGCGTAGATTTTGTTGGTTCGCAGTTCAATGGCCCTCCTAGCCTAGGAGACAAAAACCATGAGGGACACGGCGGCTGGACAATCAATCAAATCGCTGGCTTAGTGGATCAGGGAAGTATCAAGACATATCAGCCGCAAATAGTCTTGCTAATGATTGGCACCAATGATGTACTTCGTGGTCATTCGCTGAACACGATAACTGGTGATTTGAGCAATCTTATTGACCGCATTAGTCAAGATTCGAGTAATACGCGCATTTTTGTTTCCTCGATCGCTCCGATCGACCCTGCAATCAGAGGAACAACAAGAGCAAATTTAGCGAAAAGCTTCAACGCCTTGCTGTCTGATTTTGTCAGCGAGAAAGTTGCCCAAGGTAAAAAGGTAACGTATGTGAATGCGGGAGGCAGTCTCGACCTGACAGAGCTAGTACCGGATGGCGTTCACCCTAATGTTAGTGGATATAACAAAATAGGAAATGCATGGTATGACACGCTTGTCAAGCGCGACACGCTAACAGGTATTGAAAATGTTATTGGTTCTAGATTTGCCGACAAATTAATCGGAAATTCAGAGCACAATACGCTCAAAGGTGGTCTTGGAAGTGACACACTAACTGGTGGTGGTGGGGCAGATAATTTCTTTTATAAAGCGCCAAATGAGGGTGGTGATATTATCACCGATTTTGGTTTTGACGATCGCTTTACATTTTCGGCTGACGGCTTTGGTGGGGGGTTAGTTCGCGGTATCAAGCTAAGTACAATAGCTGCTGATACGGGAGTGTTTGTCAATGGTGCTAATCCTACTCCTCTTGGAAGTAGTGCTAACTTCTTGTACAACACTAACACCGGCGTCCTCAGGTTCGACCGCGATGGTGTTGGTGTTGAAAGTTCAGCCGTAACAATTGCAACTCTTCTAGGGACACCCTCGCTGAGTGCCAGCCAATTCTATATTTCCTAATTAAATGCGATCGCGCCAGTGCATCTTTTTTACAACCGTCATCGAGACGTACAATATCATGATCATCGACGCCCGCACATTACCAGAAAATACAATCATCGAGACCGAAGTTTGCATCATCGGTGCTGGTCCAGCAGGACTGACACTAGCACACGAATTGAGCGGACAGAACTTTCGAGTTTGCCTGCTAGAAAGTGGGGGGACCGAGCCTAATCAAGAAATTCAATCGTTTTGCGAGGGCAATATTACACAAGAACTCTCACAAGATTTGAGTGAGGCACGTTGTCGTCAGCTAGGTGGAGCCGCAAACTTATGGAACGATCGCACGGGGCAAAACCATGTTTGTGCAAGGCTTTTGCCTCTCGATGCAATCGATTTTGAAAAACGCGATTGGTTACCTTATAGTGGCTGGCCTTTTAGCAAGTCACACCTCGATCCATTTTACGAACGCGCGCAACATCTTTATCGGCTGCGACCGTTTGCTTATGATGCTGAGGACTGGGAATCGAACCAAACTCCTCGGCTACCTTTGGCGAGCGATCGCATCAAGTCTACTGTATATCAGTTTGGAGCACGCAACGTTTTTACGCACGAAATTCGTCATGAAATTAAACAGTCAAAAAACCTCACTACTTACCTCAATGCCAATGTCTTAGAAATCGAAACTAATGATGCTAAGACTATAAACTCCGTTCGCGTAGGCTGCTTGCACGGTCATCAATTTCGGGTAGGTGCCAAAATATTTATTTTAGCTATGGGTGGTATTGAAAATGCCCGTCTATTACTGTTATCAAACAAAACCCAAAACGTTGGTCTAGGTAATCACAACGATCTCGTTGGTAGATTTTTTATGGAACATCCATATCTACGTTTGGGCATGTTTACTCCTACCAATAGACAACTTTTCAAATCAGCAGCTTTATATGATATACACTGGAAAAACAACTTATTGATAATGGGAAAGCTTACGCTTAGTGAAGAATTGAAGCGGCGTCAACAGTTACTAAACAGTTGTTTGCTGCTTTTCCCAAAACCAAAAGCTTATGAATCAAAAGCTGTAAATTCATTAAAGAGTTTGCTCGCATCAAGCCGTAAGGCAAAAATCTCAAAAGATACTTTGGGACATTTAAGTAATGTGATAAGTGGGATGAATGACGCTATATCTTTTGTTTACGGAAATGTATTTAAATTACCAGAATTCAGTTACAATCCTGCTCAGGGAGGTTGGTCGCGTTTAAAAGGAAATTACAAAAAATTTAGCTCGTTTGAGGTAAGAATCAGTGCTGAACAAGCTCCAAATCCAAATGTTCGAGTTACTCTAAGTCAAGAGCGTGATCGCTTTGGGTTAAGAAAAATTAATCCAATTTCCTGGCATTGGAGTGATATCGATATCCACAGCATTGTGCAAACAGAAAAGATTTTTCAAGAAGAAATTGTTCGCGCTAACTTAGGTCAATATCGCTCGCTAACCGAACTGGATAAAGGTACGAGGCCTGAATGTGTTGGTGGCAATCATCACATGGGGACAACGCGTATGCATCCCAACCCTAAACAAGGTGTTGTCGATGAAAATTGTCGCATTCATGGTACCTCAAATTTATTTGTAGCAGGTAGTTCTGTTTTTCCTACAGGAGGTTGCGCTAATCCGACACTGACAATTATTGCTCTAGCTATTCGTTTAGCAGAGCAAGTGAAGAAAATGATGGCATCAAATGCAGTGACAACCTTACAGCGGCAACTAAACTAAATCCTTGCATGCAACTATTACCCTGCTACGCATTACCCTGTTCATCATATGAGAATCGAAAATCTCCGTTCAGAAACGAACGGAAACCTATCCAAAGTCGCAGCGACCGTCATCTGGGAAGATAGCGATCGCCTAACTCAAGAAATCTACTTTCAAACAACTGAACCATTTGCCAATGATCTATCGTGCAATCCTCATGCATTTCTCATTGCTTGTATAATGCCAGCTATGCGTCAGGGCGAAGCAAGGGTGTCTATAAATGCACCAATTTGCCCCGATTTACACAATGGACTTATAACTGCAATGAGTTGGATTCGCCAGTGGTACAAGCCAGAGCGTCAGCTTGTTCAAATTGAAGCAAAAGTCCTTGCTACACCAAAGCCACGTACCGCTGAGAGGGCAGGTTTTTTTTTCTCAGGAGGTATAGATTCTTTAACTACTTTGCGTGCTAACCGTCTTGACTTTCTCTTGGAACACCCAAGATCAATTAAGGATGGTTTACTAATTCATGGACTGGAAGTCGAAGACTCGCAATTGTTTGAGCAAATCGTGGGATCAATGTTGAACATAGCACAAGATGCTGGTGTGACACTGATTCCTGTTTACACAAATATCAGGCAGTTAAATCCTGATTGGGAGTTTTGGGGAAAAGAATTTCAAGGTTCAGTGCTTGCAGCCGTTGCGCATGTCTTCGCACAGCGGTTGAGCTTAGTTACTATACCTTCGAGCTTTGACATCTTCAATTTGTATCCCTACGGTTCACACCCGCTACTAGACCCAAACTACAGCAGTAGTGATTTACAAATTCGGCACGACAGCATTTTGTTGTCAAGGTTAAACAAAACAAAGTTAGTAGCCGATTGGGATGTAGCGCTTCAGAATCTGCGAGTGTGTAATAAAACTCGATTTATTCAATCTGGCTGGCTCAATTGTGGTCAATGCGAGAAATGCCTGCGCACAATGACAGCTCTTTTGGCGCTGGGAGTGTTAGATAAAACACGGGCTTTTCCTCAAGACAATGTTTCGGAAGCGCTACTGGTAGCGAAAAGTTACATCAAAAATCCTCCCTATGCTGAATCTTGTTATCGTGAGTTGATCGCGCCCTTAGCGGCACAAGGTCGTCACGATTTGGTGCGCGCAATTAAGTGGATTATCACCCGATACCACTTGGTTGAAGGGCTGAAGCAAATGGATCGCACATTGCTCAATGGCAACATACATAACCTTTACAAAGTGGCACAAGATAAAACCAAACAGAGTGATAGCAAACTATCTGCATAAATGCAGTAACGCTCAAAGTTGTTCGGAATATAGAAATGATAATCATAGATAAAGCACTCAAAGAACGCGCAGCAGCAGGAAATCCAATTCGCGTGGGGATGATTGGGTCAGGATTCATGGGACGCGGAATTGCCAACCAAATCATCA
>NZ_MRCC01000025.1 GCF_001904655.1 Chroogloeocystis siderophila 5.2 s.c.1
CAATGATGCGCTTTCGCGTCTTTGTAGAGTTGTTGTCATACTTTTATGATTGCTTGGTGTTATTTTTCAAACTCAAGTCAGGTAGATATACTACCCACTTTTATAGCTTAAAGCCTGTATTGAGATTTGTAAATTATTTAAATATAATTTTTGCTTATAGAGCATATTTAATTTTCTTTTGTTTTAGCTTTGATTGGGGACACTTAACAAAGCACTGCATGGCTTTGGTTCAACCTGCGCACTTGAGCATAAATCACATTGAGCTAGAAGTCTGTAGTTTTTTTTGACACATCAGCCAGGAGGCCATTTCATTTGTCTCCCGCCTAGGATATGTAAGTGCAAATGATATACAGTTTGACCGCCATCTGGTCCAGTGTTAATGACTACGCGATAGCCATTTTCTAAACCTGCTTGTTGTGCTACGCGTTTTGCTGTTAGCAGAAGATGTCCCATAAGTGCGTGGTCTTTGGACTCAGCATCGGCTAATTTTGCAATCGGTTCTTTGGGAATCACGAGGATGTGTACAGGGGCTTGGGGGTTGACATCTTTAAAAGCAAGTACCAGTTCGTCTTCGTAAACAATATCGGCAGGGATTTCGCGCCGAATAATTTTGCTGAAAATAGTCTCTGTGATTTCACTCATGCTGATTTATATGTGATTCTGCTAGAGATTCTAAAGGGTTATTGTTCGGGAATAAAGATGTTAGCGCGGGTTTGGAGTGCATCAATTGTCGGTATTGATGCTTTAAAAGTGGGTGTAGAAATCGATGTATCTGGTGGTTTACCAGGAATTGTGGTTGTCGGACTTCCTGATGCAGCAGTACAAGAATCGCGGGAAAGGGTGAAAACAGCACTCAAGAATGCTGGATATGCTTTCCCGATGCGCAAAATTGTGATTAATTTAACGCCTGCTGATGTGCGGAAAGAAGGTCCAAGCTTTGATTTACCAATTAGTGTTGGTATATTAGCGGCATCTGAGCAAATCAGCGCTCAACTTTTAGGAGACTATCTTTTTTTGGGTGAAGTCTCGCTTGATGGTTCGCTGCGTTCAATTGCAGGAGTTTTACCGATCGCAGCTGCTGCCCAGAAACTTGGTATTGTCGGTTTAGTAGTACCTGTTGATAATGCCGAAGAAGCTGCACTTATTCAAGATGTATCAGTTTACGGTTTTAAGCATTTGTCTGAGGTGGCTGATTTTCTCAATAACCCGCAGCGCTATCAGCCAGTCAAGAGTGATATACAACACTTAGGAAAGACCCGCTCATACAGTGGAGACTTGAAAGATGTAAAAGGTCAAGCACACGCACGCAGGGCGCTAGAAATTGCCGCTGCGGGAGGACATAACTTAATTTTCGTAGGACCACCAGGAAGTGGCAAAACAATGCTTGCGCGTCGCCTACCAGGAATTCTACCACCGTTGAGTTTTGCTGAAGCTTTGGAAGCAACGCAGATTTACTCGGTTGCTGGGTTGTTGAAAAATCGCGGTTCTTTAGTGCGCGATCGCCCGTTTCGCAGTCCTCATCATTCGGCTTCTGGTCCGTCGCTGGTTGGTGGAGGTAGTTTTCCGCGTCCTGGAGAAATTTCCCTGGCACACCACGGTGTATTATTTTTGGACGAACTGACAGAATTTAAACGCGATGTTTTAGAATTCTTACGCCAGCCACTAGAAGATGGCTATGTTACCGTATCGCGTACGCGGCAATCTGTTGTTTTTCCAGCGCAGTTTACCTTGGTTGCAAGTACGAATCCTTGTCCTTGCGGTTATTATGGAGATTCAATTCAACCGTGTACTTGTTCGCCACGCCAAAGAGAGCAATACTGGGCAAAACTATCGGGTCCATTGATGGATCGAATTGATTTACAAGTTGCGGTGAATCGTCTGAAGCCAGAAGAAATTACGCAACAGCCCAACGGAGAACCATCAAGTAGTGTGCGACACCGAGTCGAAGCCGCACGCGATCGCGCACTCAAGCGCTTCAATGATGCAAAAATTCGCTGTAATGCGGCTATGCAAAGTAGTGACTTAAGGACTTGGTGTCAATTAGATACTGCTGCAACGACTTTACTTGAAGGCGCAATTAGAAAATTAGGCTTATCTGCACGAGCAAGCGATCGCATCCTCAAAGTAGCGCGGACGGTTGCTGATTTAGCTGGCGATGAAGATTTGCAAGTTCATCATGTTGCTGAAGCGATTCAGTATCGTACCATCGACAGAATGCAGTAAATTTTTATTAAAAGTAATACTTGTTTTCATTTTAACAAAATTGCTATTTTAATTTAAATATTATTTATATTGTTTGATAAAACTAAACTTACTTAAATATCCCGCTCAAGCATTCATTACAACAGATAATTAATGCATTTCGGCTATCCATCTTGCGGGGGTAGTTATTGCACTGCATTGTTTTGTAGAATTTCCAAGGTTTCTCTCATTGCATAAAGCTCACACTTGAGATTGCAATCAAACATTTTATTGTGAGGCTCTAAATAGGAAAAAATCAAATGCAACCTTGGCTGATTATACTTTTACTAATTTCGGTCGCTTTTATTGTTTTTTCTACCACAAAGCTCAAGCTTCATCCATTTCTGGCTTTAATTTTTGCTGCTTTAGGTTTCGGCATTCTAGCAGGAATGCCATTAGATGAAGTTGTTGAATCAGTCTCTGATGGGTTTGGGAGAACACTGGGTTCAATCGGGATTGTGATTGTTGCTGGTATCATTCTGGGAACTTTCTTAGAAAAATCAGGTGGGGCGTTTACCTTAGCAGATAGCGTACTGAAGCTAACAAAAAGAAAGAATGTACCGCTAGCAATGGCAATTATTGGTTACATTGTGGCAATTCCAGTATTTTGTGATTCGGGATTTGTGATTTTATCACCGTTAAATAAGGCATTGACCAAAAAAGCAGGAATGTCTTTAGCCGTGAGTGCGATCGCCCTAAGTCTAGGATTGTATGCAACACACACGATGGTACCACCAACCCCAGGACCAATCGCCGCTGCTGGATTACTCGAAGCTGATTTAGGACTAGTCATTGTTTGGGGATTAGCCGTTTCGATACCTGCTTTATTAATCGGTTGGCTATTTGCCTTAAGATTTGGTAGCCGTACGTATATTGATCCAGAACCAGAATTTAGCGAAGCAGAAATTAATCAAATTATGCAGGAAGGTCCTTCGGCAATCCAGGCTTTCTTACCAATTGCGATTCCAATTGTGCTGATCTTAGCTAAATCGATAGCCGATTACCCAACGAACCCGTTAGGTGAAGGGTTCTTACAAACTTTTGTGAGTTTTGTTGGCACCCCTTTAATTGCTTTACTTATTGGCGTCCTCATTTCCTGGAGTTTGCCCAAAAAGTTTAATTGAGAACTGCTTTCGGATCGCGGTTGGGTAGGAAAAGCATTACTCGACTCCGCAGCAATTATCTTGATTACAGGTGCTGGTGGTGCGTTTGGGAGAGTTTTGCAAAATTCTGGGATTGCTGAAGTGATTGGTAAGAACTTAGCCGGAGGAAATTTAGGCATCTTTTTACCGTTTATCATTTCCTCTGGAATTAAAACTGCGCAAGGTTCTTCGACAGTTGCGATTGTGACAACAGCAACATTGCTAGCACCGTTAGTCGGAGTTCTCAATCTCGATGCACCGATTGATCGAGCACTAACTGTAGTTGCGATCGGGGCTGGGGCGATGGTTGTATCGCACGCTAATGACAGCTATTTTTGGGTGGTTTCGCAGTTTTCTCGGATGACGACTGAACAAGCATTCAAGCTGCAAACTTTGGGGACTTTGACTGAAGGCGTTGCCGCAGGAATTATTGTTTGGATTATTAGTCTTGTAACTTAATCCTAGAGTTTCATAGCAGAGGTCAGGATTAAAAGTAAGTTGGGGTGGAAGTTCTGAGCCTTTATTCTAACTGGCTTTTATAGCCCTAGTTAATAGAGTTAGGACATTATCGAAGCTTGTATTGACTTCTCTAAGGGGAGTTTAACCCTGATCCCTGACCTCTGACCCCTACTATCGCTAGCCATAGCGCAGTTGTTGGGGCTTTGGACTCATCAAGTTTATTGAGCTAGCCTTAAATTAGTCACTGCACATCGACGATCCATCCTCGCGGTGACGACGCATAGAAGTGGGTGCAATTCCTGCGGCTTTACGGTATTTGGCAACTGTTCTACGAGCGATGGAAAGATGATAGCGAAGCTTTAAAAGTTGGACAAGTTGTTCGTCAGTGTAAGGCTGATCGGCAGATTCTTCCGCGACAGCTTGTAGGAGGAGTTGTTGAATTTGTTGGGGTGTACGTCCGCCTACAGACACTGGAACGCACAACGATGCTAAGGGAATTGTGCGATCGCGCGTTCCACACACGCGCAAATACCTACCACGTACAATTCTACTGACGGTGGCGTTACTCAATCCCACCGATTGCGCGACAATTTGTTGCGGTGTGGGAATTAAATCTAACGCATCTTGGCTATGTAAAAAAGCTTTTTGGCGTTCGACTAGAAACTGTCCGACTTTGAGCAAATTTTCTTGCCATTGATCGAGCGCTGTGAGTAAACTTTGCGCTTTTTGTAGCAGATTTTCTAAACGTTGTTTGTTTTGTGCTTTTGCTTGCGGTTGCTGTAACAAATGAATTGCTTCTTGATTAAGACAAAATCGCTGACGCGGTTGCGCGATTAAAGAAACTTGCCAAGTTTGATGGACTGTCAGTTCTGCTTGTAAATCAGGTGTGATAATGGGTGTATTGCTGTAACCAAAGTTTCTTGCAGGGCGCGGTTCTAAAGTTTGAATTTGCGCGATCGCCACTTGCAAATCTTTGTAAGTTATTTTAGTAGACAGTTGCAATGAACTGTTCAGTTGTTGCCGTAGTCTTTCACAATTCTCAATCGCCGTCGAAGAATTACCAACACAATCGGCTAATTCTTCTAAGTAGTCGCAAATCAAGATTTTAGCAAGATCCTCTGTACAATCTTGAAGTTGTAATAGCAAACATTCGCGTAACGAACGCGCGCCAATTCCTGGTGGATCGAGACTTTGCAGGATTGGTACGCATCTTTCTAGTTCTTGAGGACTCCAAGAAGTCCCTTTTGTCCAAGTTTCGGGAGTTTGTTCTAAGTATCCTGCACTCGATAACCACTGGGTAAGATAAATTAGTGCTTCGCGTTGCTGAGTTGAAATTGACAACGCGGCGATCTGTCCGTATAAATGCTCTTGTATTGTTGAACTTGCGGCTTGGACATCGTACCACTGTGGTAAAACGTCGCTAATAAGCGAGTCGCGTTCTTCTGTCGGTGTTTCCAGTAAAAACGGGTTTTCCTTTGCTTCCGCTTGCAGATGTTTAATCACTTGGTTGCGATCGCAAGACAGCAAGCGCACGAGTTGCCGTAATGTAGGATAAAGAACAGTATCCGTTTGCAAGCGCGTTGTCAGTGACTGGGTAGAACCAATAACCATACGCTATAAATTCCACTGCTGGCGTTTCTGAATAAACGTTTGCTGATCCAAACCTAACGCTTTATGTGGTTCTTGCGGATCGAGGAGTAACGCGCGACGAATCAAATCTTGTTCGAGTTGCGCTACAGCTTGCGCTAAGTTGAGTTGAGGTTGCTCGTTTTGCGTAAAAATAAGATGTTCGGGTAAAATGGGTCGTCCGCCGGAAAGAACAGCGGCGCGTTCGAGAATGTTTTGTAACTCGCGGACGTTTCCTGGAAACGGATAACTTTGGAGTTTTTTCATTGCTGTTTCGGCAATCGCTAAACTCGGATACCCTTGCTTCAAGGCAATTCGACTTAAAAAATGTTGCGTGAGAAGATTGATATCTTCTATGCGATCGCGCAACGCAGGTAATTCTACTCGTACAACATTCAAGCGATAATACAAATCTTCACGAAATTGGTTACTACGTACCATTTCTTCTAAGTTACGATTCGTTGCTGCTAAAATGCGCACATCTACTGTACGTGTTTGGTTACTTCCTAAGCGTTCAAATGAGCGATCTTGTAAAACACGCAATAATTTACTTTGAATCACTGGCGTTAGTTCGCCAATTTCATCTAAAAATAGAGTTCCGCCATTCGCTTGCTCAAAACGACCGATGCGCAGGTGATCTGCACCCGTAAACGCGCCTTTTTCGTGTCCAAACAATTCGGCTTCTAATAAATGTTCTGGAAGCGCTGCGCAATTAACTTTGACTAATGGTCCTTTACTACGCGAACTCGTCGTGTGAAGCATCGACGCGACCAATTCTTTACCTGTACCCGATTCGCCTAAAAGGATTACCGTAGAATCACCTTGAGCGATTCGACCAATGAGTTTAAAGACATTTTGCATCAACGGCGATCGCCCTAGCATTTCGTCGGCGTTTTGACTGAGCGTTTCAGCACTGATGCGGTAAACTGATGCTTGATGATGCGAAAGTGCTTTTTTGGTAAGCTCGACTAAAGTATCTAAATCAAATGGTTTGGTTAAATAATCGTAGGCACCTAACTGCATAGCTTCAATCGCAGTCCGGCTTGTACCATACGCAGTCATTACAATTACAGGTAGCTCAAAGAGTATTTTGCCTAAGTTTTTTAATACGGTCATTCCCTGCGTGCGTGGCATTTTTAAGTCGAGAAACACTAAGTCAAGGCGATCGCCTAGCGCAATACTATCTTTAATAATTTTTAATCCTTGGCTACCGTCTTTTGCTTCAATAATGGTGTGACCTTCATCTTGCAGTATTTGTGCCATCGCCTGACGCAACGGTTTTTCATCATCAATAATGAAAATTTTTGCCATATTGTGAATTAGTAACAAGTGCTACTTGGTCTAATGGTAAATACACACTAAACTTTGTCCAGCCAGGGCGCGACTGTAAATCGATATATCCTCCGTGATGCGTCACAATTTCATGGCTGATTGCTAGTCCTAATCCAGTTCCATCAGCTTTAGTCGAGTAAAACGGGTCAAAAATTCGTTCTTGTTGTTCTGGCAGAATTCCGACACCGCGATCTTCTACCCATACAATTAAATATTTATCTTGTTGTTCTACTCCCACTTTGACTTCTCCAGACAGAAAACTCGCTTGAATCGCATTGAGAATTAAATTTAAGACAACTTGTTCAATGCCGCGACGTTGTAGTGAAATTTCTGGTAGTGGTTCGGGTGCGGGGAAATACGTTAAATCAATATTTTGTTGTTCCGCTTGGGGGCGCAGTAAGGAAACAGATTCAATCGCGATCGCTTCTAAGGAAACATTGACAAATTCTTCTTCTTGTTGGGTTTTATCGAAGTAAAGTAACCTTTTGACTAATGTTTCCAAGCGATCTACTTGCTCTAGTAAACTAGGAATTGGTAAATTGATAATATCTTGCTTGTGTAGCTGCCGCTTAACATATTGTAAATTGAGGCGCATACTGGCTAAAGGATTACGCACTTCATGCGCGACACCCGCAACAAGCTGTCCTAACGAAGCTAAGCGATCCATCCGTCGCAATCGCTGTTCTAACTCTTTACGACGCTGTTGCATTGTATTAATTGATGCTCCTACTTGTCCCATTTCAGCAGGAAGTGGCGGAATGAGATTGGCTTTACCTTGTTCAATTGCTTTAATACCTTGTTGTAATTGCAGTACCCCAGTGCGTAATTGTACTGTGATATAAACAGTCCACCCGACAACGCACAAGACCATCACGATCACCAGTGTCGTGAGGAGTTGCGATCGCGCATCCGTCGATCGTGGAATCCGCTTCATCGTCCACACTGCGCCATCAAACGGCAAAGGATCGGCACGTAGGACAACAATATCGAGTTGCGGATAAAGTACCATTTCCTGTGGTAAGTGCTGCCGACTTGCACTTGCAACTAATTCCAAAATTTTGCCTTTTTCCGCAGGGGGAATATCGCGTTTAGGAACAGGTCCGCCGTGCGTAGGATATGCATAACCTAAGAGTTGATTCTCACTATAGATGTAAAAACCGCCTTCGACTCGCGGAAAGTCACTCAACGCTGCATATGATAACTTCCAAAGATAGTTATCCCACTTCTTGCCGACAAGGATAGGGCTGCGACTGGGATTTCCTTCCCAAAAGTGTTGCATCAAGCGCGCATTCGCACGCGCTAACTCGCCTTGCGTTCGGGCTGCGATCGCACTTTCCCGACTATGAAATAACTCTGCTAATAGCCACAACGCCGCTCCACCCAAGCATAAAAATAGCGCGATGAGAATTGTTAATTGTTGCTGAAGTGTCCAACGTTGCGGGACAATATTCTTTGTCATTTACGTTGTGATGTATAGCACTTGGTTGGAATGACTACTACGCATATTTTCCTTAATTACTAATATGACTTATTATCTCTAAGCAAGATGATACAAACTTTGTGAAATAAGTAGGTTAATGGTGCAAGTTCAGCTATTAGTTTCCTCTACGCTAAAGAGAATTGTGGTTGCTTTTTTGTCCTACTTTGCCTAAATCATCTACCATCGGATGCGGTAGGTTAGGCTAACAGTTCTACCTCTAGCAGGTAGATTGAGCGTTTCATCAGTAAAGCCGTCGAGTTGTGAATTTACGGTTTGATACTGCTCGTTTAAGAGATTCTGAATGTCCAAAGTTAACTCACCCTGCCCCATATTGAGCGTGCTGGAAAAATTCACAACAGTGTAGCCGTCAATCGATAATGGGTCAGATCCAGCTTGAAATCCGGCGTGACGATTGTTAACCTGTGATAGCTGCAAGCGGTTGCGCCAGTTTGGCAGCGTTTGATTTTCGATATACGCACTCAACGTTACAGGAAAAATCTCGTAGCTACTCAGCGCCAAATAGTTTCCATCTTGGTCCGCGTCATTTTCGCCGAAACTGTAGCTCAGAGTGCCTCCAAGTTGCCAGTTGGTAGATGGCTGCCAGTCGATTGCGGCTTCAATGCCATAGTTGCGCTGTGGCGCGCGCACAAGCTCAACACCACCACTGGGTAACGTCGTGTAAGCGGCTCCTAGATTGGACTCGTTGTAGAATGCAGACAGCGACGCTTGGACTTGTTGCCAATTGCCTTGAAGCCCGATTTGATAATAATTCACTTTCTGCGGCTGAAACAGTGTCAATTCAGGATCGATGCTAAAGTCTCTGGGCGAATAGCTGAGAATACTAAAGCCATAATCAGCAATAAAGAAATCTTGAGAAAACTGGGTATAAAGCTGGAGCGTTGGTGTTAGTTTGTAAACAAGGCTCACATTGAACAATAGATCGTTAAATTGAAGGACACTGCCAGCGATCGCCGTACCGTTGTAACGGTTGAAGTCACTGTCGTATAACGGAATGTAGTCGTCGATTTGCAGCTGAAGCCAGTTGTGCCGAATTCCACCACTTAGCTGTATGCGATCGTTGATCTGCCAATCTACTGAGGCAAACACGCCGAGGCTTTCTAACTCGTATGGCGGTACATAAGTCGCTTCACTTGTCTTTTGGGCAACCTGTCCGTTACTGAGGTCGTAAATTTGTTCATTAAAAAACTCCAGCTGAAGCGCATTTTTGGCTTGATGCTCGTAGTCGGCTCCCCAGCGTAAACGGACGCGATTCAACAGCGGCGTTTCTACTTGCAGTTGTCCCCCAATCAACTCGCTGCCCGATCCCGTGCGGATAATGCCATCAAAAAAGCCGTTGCGATCATCTAACAAGCTGCGTTCAACATAGCGCGATTGACTGTAGTAGCTAGAAAGCGACACAACACTGCCTGCAACATTATCATTTGTATAGCCGACGCTGAGGTCGGTAGACGCTGTTCCAGGAGGATCGGTATTTCTTATCGTGACGCGGCGGCGAATTCCCTGCGCCTGCTGTCGTTCAGGCGTTTGTAAAAGATCTTCATCGGGGACAACATTGACACGATCAAACTGTTGGACAGTGCGGAATGTGAACTGCAAGCGCTCAGTTTTACTGAGATAAATATTGGCGCTGCCAAACGCATCGAGTTGCGTTGAGTCGTCGCTACCAAAGCTACCGTTGGGCAGCAAATTCCCTTGTGCATCAAAAATGCTGTTGTTGAAGCGAGTAGAGATATCAAAGCGGTAGTTCAGATTTTTTGCTGTGCCTGCAAAGTATTGTCGCAATGAATAGTCAAATCCCTCTGCTTCCAAAACAGTACGACCACTGATCGGTGCAGTCACGCCGATTTCGGTAATCGCGGTGAAATTGTTCTGTGACTGAGCTTGGGTAGTAGGGGCTGCTTGATTTGCTTGAGCCATATGCATTGCGACTGGAAGTGCCGTTGCTGTTACCAGTGCAGCCACAGGAGTTGCTATCAATAGCATGACAGCGATTTATGATTCAAGGTTTTTCAACCATCACATACAAATCAGTCAAGAGCGTCGCTAACAAATCTGTTACTTGTTTTAGTGCTTGCTCGTCAGAAACAGGCTTAAGCGTACAAGGATCTAAAGGTCTAATTTGCTGCCAGCGTTTGGCAATTGTTGCAACAGATTGTGGTGCTTCCCATAGTGGTAGCAAACAAGCCGCGATGTTACCGTCTACAGTAATTGTCTTTGCGCCTAAAATCGACAGGCATTGATTGATCGCTATGGGACGATTGTGCTGAGCAGATTCCCGAATCGCATCGCGAACCGCAGGCGTTTTTAATTGAGGATGCAGGTGAACGCGATCGCTACTGTGGAGCGCTGGCAAATTTTTATGAAAAGGCATCGGTGCAGCCAAACCCGTCTCTACATGAGTACACCAAAAGTCAAGCAGACGATGAATCGGATGAATTAGCTCAAAAAGCTCAAGCTGTTGCCGGTAGGAAAGCATCGGCAAGCTTAAGCCGATAAACGCGGGCATTTGCTCGATTGAACCAAAAAGCGGTGTGAGATCCCATTGCTGCCAATTCACCATTTCAATTAAGC
Source organism: Chroogloeocystis siderophila 5.2 s.c.1 (assembly GCF_001904655.1). Lineage (NCBI taxonomy): Bacteria > Bacillati > Cyanobacteriota > Cyanophyceae > Chroococcidiopsidales > Chroococcidiopsidaceae > Chroogloeocystis > Chroogloeocystis siderophila. Next base: position 10,873 of record NZ_MRCC01000025.1, read on the forward strand.
TGAGTCCTGCGGCTGCAAGCATATCGAATAGATTCGGAATGGTATAGCCTTTGTCTCCTTGCAGCAAATAGTTCATCCGAATCACTTGATTCGTCACTTCACCATCGGTACCAGGGGTCCAAGTTTTTGCTTTGAGATCAACCCAGCTTGGCATCGCGTTCATTGTTTCTCGTACCAATGCTTCTTCGGTTTCACCTACATTTTCGTGAAACAATCCCATCAGTTCAAACATCTTTTGCGCGCGGTAAAAATGCTGTCGTTGAATTATGCTGTGCAGATTGGCACGAATAATGCCATCAGGCTTTAACACTACTTTCATCGTTTGCAGCCCTTCAACCGGATCGGGTAGTAAATACAGCACTTCATCACAGTTGATGTAGTCAAACTCTACTCCCAAGCGCGGTAGTTCTTCCGCCGACAGCACCTGAAACTCAAGTTGCACCCCGTTCAAGTGTGACACTCGCTTTTGTGCCATAGCGATGGAAGCAGGTGAGACATCAACGCCAATTACGCGTGCGCCTGGATTGGCGATCGCGAGAACGAGCGAAGTTAAACCACTACCGCAACCAACGTCAAGAATCACTTTATCCTGCGGATTCACGACGCGACGATGTTGTAAATAGTAGGGCGTAGCGATCGTCTGCTGATAAAGCTTACTCGGATCTGGCTGAATCGGCTGATCAATTGGAGTTGCTGGATAGGGAGCCGTTTCGTATTGGTGAAAAATAGCGTTGAGGCGATCAATTGAAAGACTCATAGGAATAAAAAGTCGATAGATGTGTTATCAAATTATTGAGCAGAGGAAAAAGGTTATTCGGCTTTTTATACGGATTCAGGAACTAAAACCAATTAGTCGAACTAGATATGTAACAGAGGTCAGAGTTAAACTTCTCTCAGAGAAATCACTATGAGCTTTGATCATGTCCTAACTCTATTGACTATGGCTATAAAAAGAATCTTCAAGGAGTGTGAAAACAAAACCGCTGAGTGCGGAGTTGATCAGTCTCACACACTCAGCACCGTTTAATTAGTACTGCCTGGTCAAATTTTAGTGGCTTTCACGAATAGTGCTATCTCATCGATGCTCTGTGTGAAAGCGACAAAACGAGAAGGAAAGACTTATGCTGCTAGTTCCAAGTTATAAGGTTGGAGGCAGTGGCGGTGGTTCAACACCTTTGGGTGGCGGTGGTTCAACACCTTTGGGTGGCGGTGGTTCAACACCTTTGGGTGGCGGTGGTTCAACACCTTTGGGTGGCGGTGGTTCAACACCTTTGGGTGGCGGTGGTTCAACACCTTTGGGTGGTATAGTTGGTTGTCCCTTAACGCCTTTAGCTCCTTTTTGCTGAGCATAGAGCACTTCCGAGTTTGCCAAACCAAGTTCCGGCGTGGAGGTACGCACTGTTGCCGCAGCAGTTTCAGCAAGGAGAGGTGCAAGCGCAAGCGCGAAGAGCGCACCTGCTCCCCAACGGAGAATCAAAGTATGAGTAAATCGACTCATGATGGGAGTCCTTCATTTGTCGTAAAGTACAAATCCCTTTAGAACAAGCAAACTATCAGTTATGTAGTTTGGCTCTTTCTAGGGTTATGTGCGCAATTTAATTGCGATACGCAATCTCTATGTGCAAAAAAGATGCCAAAAATGTTGACCATTTTGCATAACTATAGCAGGAGTCAGGGAAATCATGATGCGCTTTGATAATGTTCTAACTCTACTGACTAAGACTATAAAAGCAGTCCCTTGTAACTAAACTAGGTTAAAACATGAACAAGTTTTTGAGCGCCAATACGAGAAGCTACAGCCATGACTGTAGCTCATATGCATATAACTTGTTTAAAGTCAATAGCTTTAATCGTTTAGGGCTAGCTAGCACGATGATGCAGCCAAGTTATAAGTTGTGCTATTTGTTTTTTTAATTGGTTTATTTCAGTTTGCATCTTTGTAACTTTTTCAGTTAATAGTTGTACTTCATTCAGATTTGCATCTTCTAGAGGAACCTGGATCGCAGTAGGATTAATAATACCTTCTGTGCGGGGTAGTTTTGCCTTTTGCATGGCTGACTTAATTGCAGCAACTAATTCTCTTTGTTCAAACGGTTTTGAAATAAATTCAAAATACTCAAACGGCTCCTGAATTTTTTCTAAGACTTCTTCCTTGCGTCCAGACATCAAGACTAAAGGAATTTTTTGCCAATTATTATTTTGTTGAATTTGCTGAAAGACTTCCCATCCACTAAGCTTAGGCAGAAGAAAATCTAGCATAATTAAACTTAGTGATTCTTGCGATATTAGTTTTAGACCTTCTACACCATCTTTTGCTTCTAAAACGACAAAATTACCAGGCGGTAACATTTCCTTAACGCGTGCTCGAATTACGCGACTATCGTCAATAACGAGAATTTTATTACTTCTCACAGCGATGGCTCCCTCAAATAAGATAAAAATAATAAATAGTAAATTTTTAAGTAGTTTTCGTTACTAAGTGTTTAGAAAAAAATAGGAAAGAAAGCAGTTTTAGCTTAGTAGTAGGGAAAAAGTGACGCAATTTTATGACCTATTCCCATAACCTGCCGAGTGCGCATAACATTGGCAGTATTTTAAATATCGCCGAAGTTGCCAGTGTGGCATTTTTACCTATAGTTTGTAACAATAACGCTATAGGATAAACTTAACGCTGCTGCTGATCTCAGTCCAAGAGAAATTTTACTGATACTAAACTCAGGCAATTTTAAGTATGCTAATGATTTAAGTAAATCTACGGTAGTTGCGCTTGAGCTTCATTAAGAGCGTACAACTGGGATTACTAAAAAATCAGCCGTGCTGCGTAAGTCATGAATTGTTTACTGTGACTATTAGGCTGATTCAGATCTCTATTGAGTAGATAGCCTATAGTTTATAGAGAAGATTACTTAAGTATTAACAGGTTTTTATCTGCTGCTGCTGCAATTTTACTAAGTGTTTATGAATAAATCGCCTGCTTCCGAACTCAAGTTAGAACCAGTACCTGCATGGTTGCGTCGTCCGATTGGAAAAGCTAGCGAACTATCTACAGTTCAAAGAATTATTAAGCAGCGTCAAATTCATACTATCTGTGAAGAAGGTCGCTGTCCTAACCGTGGTGAGTGTTACGCGCAAAAAACAGCATCATTTTTACTAATGGGGCCTACTTGCACTAGGTCTTGTGCATTTTGTCAAGTTGATAAAGGTCACGCACCCATGCCATTAGATCCTGACGAACCGCGCAAGGTAGCAGAAGCTGTGCAGTTATTGGGGTTACGCTATGTGGTTTTGACTTCGGTAGCGCGGGACGATCTACCGGATCAAGGTGCGAGTTGGTTTGTGAAAACGATGGAAGCGATCCGCGAAGATAACCCAGAGATACAAATTGAGGTTCTCACAGCAGATTTTTGGGGTGGTACTTCTAAAGAAACAGGACAACGCGATCGCATCGCGACAGTCGTCCAAGCAAAACCAGCGTGTTATAACCACAATATTGAAACAGTACGCCGCTTACAAGGATCTGTACGCCGTGGGGCTAAATACGATCGCTCGCTACACGTTCTCCAAATTGTCAAAGAACTGAATGCAAGTATTCCAACAAAATCTGGGTTAATGCTAGGACACGGCGAAAGCGAAGCTGAAATTGTGGAAACAATGGCAGACTTGCGGGCAGTAGGGTGCGATCGCATTACGATTGGTCAATATATGCGCCCTTCGCTTGCACACCTTCCAGTGCAAAAATACTGGACACCCGAAGAATTTGAACATTTAGGCGCGATCGCCCGCGATATCGGCTTTGCGCACGTTCGTTCGGGTCCATTGGTGCGGAGTTCTTATCATGCTGGAGAGGGCTAGGAAAGTCGATTAGAGGTCAGGGTTTGGAGGTCAAAGGTCAGTAGCTGACACTAACTGACTTTAGCCGCTCGCTTGTTGCTCCTTTGAAAATATTTCTAGAGAAATGTACTCAAAGAAACCAATGTTTGGTATTTCTTAATAAGTTACAACATTAGGAGTTGGTTCTGATGACTTCTCAAGCTACAAAAGATGCCACGATTAAAACAGGTAATCCTCCCTATCCTTATCGGACGATCATTTCGCTCATCTTGCTAGCAGGTAACTTCTTAGTCGCTGCGATTTATTTCCGCATTATTAATCCTTAAGTTAAAGCATATGTGCGTTAGGCATGATTTGAGTGTTAGGGAGCTATGTCTGTCATAAGGTGCTGATGATAGCTGCATAGCGTCTTGTTGGGTGTTGGAGGTAAGGTAGCCACCAAGCCACTAACACTTAACTCCTAAGCTCAAATCGTCCTTAGATTGTTCCTTTAAACAGTCCTTTAGGACGAATCAGAAGTACTAAAATCATAATGAATAGCGCTACACCTTGTTTGTATTGCGAACCAAGAAAAGGTGTACTCACTTCCTGTGATATCCCAATAATTAAAGCAGCAGCGATCGCGCCGTAAGGATTGCCAATTCCGCCAAGAATGACTGAAGCAAACATTGGCAAAATCAGAAACCAACCCATATTAGGACGGACTGCGGTAACTAAGCCATACATACTACCGCCTAAAGCAGTTAAACTCCCTGCGATCGTCCAAGTCCAAATGATTACTTGGTCAACATTAATCCCAGAAACGCGAGCAAGATCGATATCGTCTGCAACCGCACGCATTGCTTTACCAACTTTTGTATTCTGTAATAGATAGTGCAAACTCAGAATTGCTAGTACGGCTAAAGCGAGAACAATGATTTGATTTTGGGGGATTTTTAGCCCGAAAATGTTTCTCGCTGGAGAAATGGGCAGATTGTAAGCTTGATTGCTACCACCCCAAACAAAAACAATCGCATAGCGGATGAAAAGCGCAAGTCCAATCGAAAGGATAATCAATGTTGTAGAAGTCGCGCGGTTGGCACGCATTCGCGACCACAGTAATTTTTCTGATAGTAGCATCGCAACTACTGTACCAAGCGCCCCAAGAACCATCGATAGCCAGATATTAATATTTCCTACAGTATTAGCAACGAGCGTCAGATAAGCGCCTAACGTCATAAAGTCGCCATGCGCAAAGTTTGCTAGACGCAATATTCCATATGTTAGTGTTAACCCCACCGCAGCTAAAGCAATGATGCTACCGACTGCAATTCCATTAACGATGAGTTGAGCTTGTTGTACGTCCATCTAAGTTAATCTGCGTGTTGAGATGTGTGAATTGCACTCAAAAGGCAACAATTATCTATGGTTGTACCATGACGCTTCAGACAAGAGAAAACTACTGGTGTAAAACTAGCATTCAGCGAGTAGTAACTTGATGAAAATTAATTATCTTTGCGGTTTCTCGTTTCGTTGTTACTGACTGCTGCTATTCTCTCAGACCGCAAATGAGGTCTAGCAGCGCGTGTTTTATATCACAACTGTCGTGTAGAAAACAGATTAACAATAAAGAATGCTTTTTACTGAACTCACTCAAGTGAATAGCGACATTACTATCTATTGGCGATCGCGCTCGTCTAGTCATTATCGAAAAATGACTGTGCGTCAGTTAAAAAAATATTTAGATGATTAACTTAGACAAATTTAGGGAATACATAATGATGACGGGTTGGCTTTGCTGAGAGTTGAGTTTAATCTATTTTGTCTCAATGCTGATGCATCCTCAATTATTAAGCATTTAACGGTCTGGATTTTCATGCAGCAGTCTAGTACACCAGAAGAGATCCGAGTGGATGCAACCCATCCAGAACAAAAGGTTGCTAATACAGAAGTGCTGCAATTCCAGCAAGTCATTGCTGATTTGTGGCTAGAACGTAGCTTGAATGAGTTGCAAAATCAAATTAATCAGTGCTTAGCCCGTGCGTACCATACTCAACAATCTTTACAAGAGTTAGAAGCCGAAGTCTTTCAAGCGCTGATCCAGCAGTTAAGCGTTTCACTCAAAACCGACAAAGTTGCGATCGCATTTTTGCAAGGTTGGTCACCACTTGCTATGAGCGATCCAACGCTAGATTGCGTGTTGCGACCTGAACTAAATTACGAAGTTCGCTATAGCGCATTATCTACAAGCGCCGCGTCAACAGAAAAATCCCCAGCTTGGCAACTGCAACAAATCATATCGCATCAAGAATTACAGGCGCTGCAAAACCAGAACCCAAAAGCGGCGTGGGCGTTACAAGACGATTGCAAAGTTGTTGGCTGGTTAATTATCGCCACTTGTGCATTACCAAAAAGTGCAACTGGAGAAAGATTAAAATTCCAACTGCAACCGCAGTTCATCGAGCGATCGCTTAACGTTACGATGCACGCAATCACCCAACTTCAGCACCTACAAGCACTTACGCTCAAATGTCAGCAGTTAGAAGTGCAAAATTGCGATCTATTGCGTACCAATAAGTTAAAAAGTGAATTTCTAGCGAATACGAGTCATGAAATTCGGACTCCTTTAAGTTCTATCCTGGGCTTTACACATTTGTTAAAAGCGCAAGGCTACAATCCAGAAAACCACAGACATCAAGAATATCTCAATATTATTCTCACCAGTGGGCAACACCTATTAGCACTGCTTAACGATATCTTAGATTTATCGAAAATTGAGGCAAATCAGCTCGAAATTAACAAAGAAACCGTTAATATTCCTGAAGTTTGCCGAAGTGCGATTAGTTTAGTCAAAGAAAAAGCCAGCGATAAACACTTGCAACTTCAACTTGATATTGATGCTAATGCGACTGCCTTAGTCGCCGATTCGCTGCGCTTGAAGCAGATGCTGTTCAACTTGCTTTCCAATGCGCTCAAGTTTACCAATAAAGGTGCAGTCGGCTTACAAGTCAAACAAAAAGGCGTATTTGTCCACTTTACAGTATGGGATACGGGTACAGGAATTGCTAAAGAAAAGCAGCCACAATTATTTCAGCCGTATGTGCAAATTTCTAACGTTGTTGCAGGGCGTCAAGAGGGAACAGGTCTAGGGTTAGCGTTAACACAAAAACTTGCCCAACTCCACGGAGGTTGGGTAGAAGTACAATCCAAAGTCAATCGCGGTTCGCAATTTACGATTGTTCTTCCACTAACAACAGCAGCGACAAGTAAAACTAAGGTACTATCACAACGCTCTAGTGTAACTACAGATATCCGCCTCAGCCTCAATTCGCAAGCCGCTGCGCCCAAAACTGTAATGGTGATGTTGGTAGAAGATAATTTTCACAATGCGAAGTTGATGACGACATACTTACGCAAATTAGGCTATCAAGTCACTTGGGTAAATAGCGCGGCGCAGATGTGGGAGGAATTACCAAAAGCCAAACCAGCAGTGATTTTAATGGATGTTCACCTTCCTGATGTTGATGGACTTACCTTAGTACAACAACTACAAGCCAACGCTGAGTATCGTCATATACCTGTTATCGTGCAAACTGCGATGGCAATGAAAGGCGATCGCGAAACTTGTCTAGCAGCTGGTGCGATCGACTATATTTCTAAACCAATTGATTTACAAGCGTTGGCAAATATGGTGTCGAAGTACAGTGATTTAGATCACTGAAATACCAAGAAGAAAGCAGAACGCTGGTGTGGGGGGCTTCTCAATTTGAACTAAATCCATGCCACGTTATTTTAATAGTCTTCGTACTCGCCTTAATTGTCTTGTCCTCCTGGCTGTTTTACCAGGGTTAGGACTGATGCTTTATGCTTATATGAAAGAATTGCAAGCGCGCAAAGCTTATATCCGCGAACAAGCAGTGTTGCTTACACAAGTTGTCAGCGCGCACCATCAACAATTGATAGCGGAAACACGGCAATTGCTAGCTGTTTTGGCGCAGCTACCTCAAATTCAGGATAGTTATCCTACACCTTGCAACGCACTCTTGAAAAATTTACAACAGCAATACCTGCGATTTGCCACGTTGGGAGTCGTTCAGCGTAATGGTAATGTCGTGTGTAGTTCATCACCTAACCAAAGCGTTAACCTTGCGGATTGCGTGTGGATCGCCAACGCGCTTCAAAAGCGCGAATTAACGGTGAGTGATTACCAGATGGGGCGGATGAACGGTAAGCCAGTTATCGTATTCGCCTATCCGCTATTCAATGCTCAAAATCAAGCAAATTCAGTTGTGTTTGCGTCGCTCGATTTAACATGGCTCAATCAACTCCTTGCACAAATCAATTTACCTCCCAATACTTCGCTACTTGTTGTTGATGCTAAAGGTGTTGTTCTCGCGCACCATCCCCACTCACAATGGGTAGGAAAAAGACCCGATTTACCGATCGTGCAGAAAATATTAGCACAGGGCAACGGTGTAGCAGAGGTTAATGATGTCGATGGGATTTCGCGTTTATATGCTTTCACTTTACTGAGTAGCAGCTTACCGCAAGCAAATGTGTACATGGGAATTGGACTTTCGGAAGAAGCATCTTTTGCAGTTGCTGAGCGTAATTTGCAACGCAATTTATTTGGTTTAGCGATGATTGCGATGGGTGCGATCGCGGTTTTGTGGATTGGTAGTGATTTATTTATTTGGCACTGGGTGCGACGGTTTATGCAGGGGATTAACCGCTTAGCGGCGGAAGATTTCACCGCGCGGATCGGCTTAAAAGATTCGCCGCAAGAAATGCAGCAACTTGTTGATAACTTTGACCGCATGGCTGCATCCTTGGCAAGTCAAATTGCACGGTGCAATGCTACTGAAATCGAGTTAAAGAAAGCAAACGAACGCTTTCAACTGGCGACAGCCGCAGTCAATGCGATTATCTACGACTGGGATATTCGTGCCAGGACAATTACTCGCACGCAAGGGCTATTCGATGTGCTTGGCTATACGACAACCGAAGCCGATCCTAGTGATGATTGGTGGCTTGAACGCATTCACCCTGATGAGCAAAAGTACGTGCGTAACTACATCGTCACAATGCTGAAAAGTTCTACTTCAAACAATTTCGCGTTGGAATATCGCATTCGCAATCGCGACGATCGCTACGTCTATATTTGGGATAAAGGCTTGATTATTCGCGATGCTGATGGCGGTGCAGTGCGGGTTGTTGGTAGTGTTTTAGATATTAGCGAACGCAAGCAAGCTGAAGCCGCAGTAAATCAGATGAATGCGACTTTAGAGCAACAAGTACAAGAACGCACCGCCCAACTCGCCGCGACAAACCAAGAACTCGAATCATTTTGCTATTCTGTTTCGCACGACTTACGCGCACCTTTACGATATATTGCAGGCTTCGCCGAGGCGCTTGCAGAACAACTCAAACGCAATAACGCGATTGTCGATCCTAAGGTTCATCGTTACATCGAAGTTATTCAAAGTAGTAGCGATCGCATGACGATGCTGATTGATGGATTATTGACGCTTTCGCGTGTTGGGAGAAAACAATTAATTTATCAACCTGTGGATCTTTATCCTTTGGTGGAAAGCGCCATTTCGCTAGCGACGAGTCAAGCTGAAGCTATTGACAGCCGTAAGATCAAGTTTCAAATTGGTAGCTTACCTAAAGTTATGGGCGATCCAACGTTATTACAACAAGTTTTTACAAATTTGATTGATAATGCTGTTAAATTCAGCCAACATTCACATTCTACAATTATCCAAATTAATTCTCTACCAGATCGTACTTTATTTATTAAAGACAATGGAATCGGATTTCAAATGGACTATGCAGACCAATTATTCGGTGCTTTTCAACGTCTTCATTCACAAAGAGAGTTTAAGGGAACAGGTATTGGTTTAGCAATTGTCCAACGCATTATTCATCGACACAAAGGTACAATTTGGGTTGAGAGTAAACCTAATCAAGGAACGACTTTTTATTTCAAACTTGGGCAAGTGGTTGAGGATTAAAATTACTGTGAAAAGTGAACTATCTTGCATTTTTCTTGTAATTGAACCTTTAAAACTAGCTTTGGAAGGTTTTTGGAGGACGGCGAACAAGCACTACAATATTTATTAGGCAAGGAAGGTAGTCCGCCTCATTTCCCCTTACCAGACCTTGTATTGTTAGACCTAAAATTACCTAAAATTAATGGAGTTCAAGTTTTACAGGCGATTTGATCGCGTCCTCGGACTCGCGATCTCATGGTAGTTATTTTGGCTTCTTCTCCAGATGACAAAGATTTAAATGCTTGTTACGCTCTAGGAGTTATTCAATGTGTCACTAAACCTCTTGATTTTCAAAGATTTATCACGATAGTTCGCCGAGTCGGTTTTTACTGGGTGTTACTCAAAAAGCCGCCCTTGCTACCACCTGAATCTTAAAGCCATGATAAATATTTTAAATTGCGCTCAATCTCAGCCTGTGCAAAAGCAAAATAGTGACTTGATTTTAAAGCTGCTGATTGTAGAGGATGTGTTAGCAGATGTAGAGTTAATGGTACTCGCTCTAGAAACGGCAGAAATCAAATTTACTTACAATGCAGTTGATAACTTAAAGAATTGCGAACAACTGCTACATTCAAAATCTTATGATGCGGTGCTAGCAGATTATCGTTTACCACAATTTACTGCTTATCAAGTATTAGAGTTATTGCAACAATCAGCACAAGAAATTCCGTTAATTTTGGTGACTGGTAGTTTGGGAGAAGAAGCAGCCGTTGATTGTATCAAGGCAGGAATGACAGATTATGTCTTGAAAGAACGATTGTTTCGCTTACCGATAGTTTTAAGGCGATCGCTTGAAGAATTTGCTTTACGTCGTCAACAAAAAGCCGCCATTGTTCGCATTCAAAAACAAGCACAACAGCAAGCAATTATCAACCGTATTGTGCAAGCAATGCGCGAAACTTTGATACTCGATGATGTCCTCAAATCTAGTGTTGATGCGCTACACGAAGCTTTAAAACCTAGCCGATGCTTCATTTCACAGCCGGATACTCAAAAAGAAATGTGGGTAAATCATGTCAGTACGGCAACAATAAATCGCGAAGATTGTATTGGTGTTAAATGTTTCGTTTACCCGTACTACAAAGAAGCATTTCAGCAAGGAAAAATTATCATTATTAATCGTAACGATCCTAGTGTACCGCTGGCATTACACGAATTATTCAATCAATGGAATTTAAATTCTGTTTTAATTGCACCTTTAGTGTATCAACAAACACTTCTCGGTGGAATTATTTTACAACAGTGCGATCGCGATCGCATTTGGAATGAAGACGAAATTTCTCTACTCCAAGCAATCAGCGGACAATGTGCGATCGCAATTCATCAAGCGGGTATATTTCATCAACTACAGCAACAAACGCAACGGGAAAAAACACTCAATCAAATTTCGCGATCATTAAATTCTAGCCTCGATCCTAAATATATATTACAAGAAATCGTGCGCCTTACAGGCGAATGTTTCGCTGTTGATCATGTCATGATTTATGCTTTAGAACACGACCAAATTAAAATTATGCGCGAATGGCATTCTTCCGAAGAAATTGCTTCTTCGATTGGTTGCACAACGCCTTTATCCGAGTGGATGACAAGTTTCGAATTCTCGCCGTATCAAGTTTTTTATGCGCCGCACTTGGAAAAAATATGTCTGCCATCAAAAGCAGTAGAAATCGTCAAAACTGTTCCGCATCTAACAGTATTAAGCGTACCTATTTTTATTAGAGATAAGTTTTTTGGTGGCTTGGTGTTACATACAATTACGCGCGTTCAAGTATTTAGCGATGAGGAGATTAATTTAGTTCAAAGAATTGCAGATAAAGCAGCGATCGCCTTGTATAATGCCCAAAGCTATGAACTTCTCGAAGAGTTGGTAAAAAAACGAACTCAAGAGCTAGAAGCAGAAAAATTACTTTCTGATGCTGCCAATCGAGCCAAAAGTGAATTTTTAAGCAATATGAGTCATGAGTTACGCACGCCACTTACAGGAATTTTAGGTTTTTCTAATATTTTAATTGAAGAAATTTTTGGCGAGTTAAATGCTAAACAGAAACAATATATTCAAGGTATCCAAACTTGTGGTAAGCATCTACTCGAACTAATTAATGACCTTCTCGATTTAACCAAGATTGAAGCAGGTAAAGAAGAATTAATTTTAGAAGATATACAAGTTATAACAGTTTGTCAAGAATGTTTAGCTTTATTTGATAAAAACCAATCATCAAAACTACAACTCAAGTTTGCGATCGCATCAGATGTCACAACTTGCGTAGCCGATCACCGACGCCTCAAACAAATTTTAGTAAACTTATTATCCAATGCTTTTAAATTCACAGAAATAGGTTCAGTGACGCTCAAAATTGAACAGACGGAAGCAACAATTTTGTTTTCTGTGATTGATACAGGAATTGGAATTTCTGCGGCGGATCAAGCAATTTTGTTTCAGCCGTTTCAACAGCTAGATAGCGGGCTTGATCGTAAATATGAAGGTACAGGTTTAGGTTTAGCACTCTCACGTAAGTTAGCACGGCTGCATGGTGGAGATATTATTGTGAAGTCGCAGCTTGGAAGCGGTAGTTGCTTTACCTTAATTTTGCCACGCTCCCTATAGACAAACAAATTAAGGTGAAATCGCCGCCTAGGGAGCAATGGAGATCATGACTACAACAAATCACCGTGGTTCGAGTATTTCTAGAGCGCTCTTGAGATCGCATCAACGCATACCAAAGCCGCTGCGCTATTTAGGGCTGCTCGAAGCCTACTTGATTGTCTGGGCGATACTCGATCAAGTCGCATTGCTGTTTGCCACCGCACCTGAAACTTTTGTGTGGTATCCACCTGTAGGGCTAGACGTAACGCTACTTTTCGTATTTGGGTTGCGCTATGTTCCTGCATTATTTCTCAATACATTCGTACACGAATATCTCATCACTAACTCTGATTTAGGCTTAACTTCACTGCTCATTTTTGGCTTGATCTCGACGGTTGGTTACGGTGGAGTGTCTGCATTATTGCTACGCAAAATTAAAATCAATCCGCGCTTACGCACATTACGTGATGTGATGTGGTTTGTTGTCGTGATGACACTATTCACGCCTTTACTCGTCGCCGCCTTACAAACATTCATCATTGTTTTACAAGGAATGATTCCTTTATCAACTTGGTTAGTATATACATTACACTCGTGGGCGGGAGCCGCAACGGGAATTGCGATGCTTGCACCTTTTTTGTTAGTTTTGCTCCGCCAACTACCTTGGGTTTGGGCTTACAAAGAGCAAGAAGTACCAGTATCCGAGCCACCATTAATTCCTTTAGTAGCAAAACAACGCCCAGAACTTATTTTAGAAATTACCGCTTTATGCGTTGCCATTTGGGCAGCGTATGGAGCGCAGCGTGGAGAAAGTTTAAATTACAGCTATTTTGTTTTTTTACCATTGATTTGGATTGCAATTCAGCATGGTTTTGAAAGAGCAACAGCAGCAGTATTGTTTATCAATATTGGCGTGGCAATTTTTGTGCAAGCAAAGCTGGGGGGTTCTAATGTCTTTGCATTGCAGTTTGGCATGATGGCAATTTCACTAACCGGTATTTTATTAGGTGGCTTTGCAACACAAAGGAAGCAAGCAGAAACAGAACTCAATTATTTGGCGCAACGATTGAAAATTTTGCACGAACTTGATCGCGCAATTTTGATGACGCGATCGCTCAGTGAAATTGCCGCAGCAGTCGTCACACAAGTTGCTCAAATGATACCTTGCACGTGGATTAGTCTTGTGATTTTTGACTTGGAAAAAAGCGAGTTTATCCTTTTAGCTATCCATACTGGGCGAGAAACTCAAGCGCCAGGAATCCGCTTACCGCTGACAGCTTTTGGAGACATTGAACCGTTACAGCGCGGTGAGGTGATTGTCATTCAAGAAACTCGCACGACACAAATGCCTGCCGGTGCAGAACTTTTGCTCGGAAATCAGGTACGCGCGTATATTAATATTCCTTTGATTGCGCAAGGAGAATTAATCGGTTCGCTCAATATTGCCAAAGACACTTTAGGCGCTTTTCCTCGTCAATTGAGAACAGTCGCCGAACAAGTTGCGCGTACAGTCGCGATTGCTATCCAACAAGCCCGACTTTTCGAGCAAATTGAACGCCAAGCACTGCACGAGCGATCGCTCAATCAAATCAGTCGTATCCTCAATTCAAGCCTCGATCCGCAAGCGGTTTTGTGTCAAATTGTGCAACTAACAGGAGAATGTTTTGCAGTCGATCGCGTTGTAATTTTCGCTTTTAATAACAGACAAATTCAAGTACTCAATGAGTGGCGATCGCACGCAGAAGTTGTCTCTATGCAAGATTTTACCGCACCAATTGCCGATTGGCCTGACTTACTCGACCCTGATTCCGATTTTTTTTGCCATCATTTTTTTCATGCGCCAGATTATGCTCAAGTTCCCATGACGCCAACACGTCTACGGCAAATCGAATATGCGCAAACGCTTTCTGTACTAAGTGTGCCAATTTTTGTCCGCGATCAGTTATTTGGGGGTTTATCGCTACAGACAACGACAACGTACCGTACTTTTACCGCCGAAGAAATTAGCTTATTACAGCGAATTTCTGAACAAGCAGCGATCGCACTTTACAATGCCCGTAGCTATGAATCTTTAGAAGAAATTGTGCAGCAGCGTACCCAAGAACTAGAACAGGAAAAACAACTATCAGAAGCCGCTAACCGCGCTAAGACTGAATTTTTAAGTAACATAAGTCACGAATTGCGTACACCGCTGACAGGAATTCTCGGTTTTTCTAGCATTTTGCTCGAACAAGTTTTTGGGACATTAAATGCTAAACAAACACAGTATCTAGAATTAATTTTATCGGCGGGCAAGCATTTACTCGATCTTATTAATGATTTATTAGATTTAACTAAAATTGAAGCCGCAAAAGAAGAATTATTAATTGAACCAGTTGTCGTGGTAGAAATAGCAAATGCTTGTATATCGCTGTTGCAAGAACGTGCTCAAGTAAAAGGATTACACCTCGAATTACAAATTGCACCAAATGTTACTGAATGTATGGCAGATAAGCGTCGGTTAAAGCAAATTTTAGTCAATCTTTTAGCAAATGCAATCAAATTTACTGAATCAGGTTCAGTCACTTTAGACATTACACAAACATCAACCAAAATTCAATTTTCTGTGATTGATACAGGTATTGGAATTTCTCAAAAAGATTTAGCCAAATTATTTCAACCTTTTCAGCAGTTAGATAGTGGCTTAGATCGTAAGTATGAAGGTACAGGCTTAGGTTTAGCTTTATCACGTAAACTTGCACAACTTCATGGCGGCGATCTTACCGTAGAGTCAGAATTAGGGCGCGGTAGTCGCTTTACACTGCATTTACCCTTGAGAGTGGGTAATTGGTAATTGTTGTGTCTAGCCACGTGTCACTCTTGATTGCAGTTATCTCATAAAACTTATATTACTCTTATCTTTTCTAGCCACTAGTCATTAGCTACTCTCTCTACAATAGATCTAAGAATACATTAAGAGTGATGAACACAAATGTTGGAGAAACTAGCGCAACTACAAGCGTTATTTAGAGATATGGAACAGGCTTTGATTGCCTATTCTGGGGGAGTTGATAGTACACTAGTGGCAAAGATTGCTTTTGATGTTTTAGGCGATCGCGCTTTGGCAATGACAGCAGTGTCGCCATCGCTACTACCCGAAGAATTAGAAGATGCCAAAATTCAAGCCGCCCAAATTGGGATTGCGCATCAAGTGATTCAAACGCATGAGATGGATAATCCTAACTACACTGCTAACCCAGTAAACCGTTGCTATTTCTGCAAAAGCGAATTACACGACACGCTCAAACCCTTAGCACAGCAAATGGGTTATCCCTATATCGTTGATGGTGTGAATGCGGATGACTTGCGCGATTATCGCCCAGGAATTCAAGCTGCAAAAGAACGTGGGGTGCGATCGCCATTAGCTGAAGTTGGCGTGACGAAAGCTGAAGTTCGCCAAATGTCACAACAGTTAGGCTTACCCTGGTGGGATAAACCCGCGCAGCCTTGTCTCAGTTCGCGTTTTCCTTACGGTGAAGAAATTACGGTGGCTAAGTTGCAGCGCGTTGGAAGGGCGGAGATATATTTGCGCAAATTAGGTTTCCAAAATCTCCGCGTGCGTTCTGAGGGCGATACCGCACGTATTGAGTTACCACTAGAGCAAATTAAGGAATTTGTCTTAACAACCGATTTACAGACGCTTGTTGCGGCGTTTCAGGAGTTTGGCTTTGTGTATGTCACAGTAGATTTAGAGGGCTATCGTAGCGGTAAGCTAAATCAAGTTTTGCCGCAAGTGATGAGTTCTGTATAAGTTTGAATTACTCAAAACACAGAGGAATTGTGGGTTTTCAACTAGAAAATGTTGTTCCTTGGGGACGCTCTTTATCAGAATATATCAAGATGTTTGATTTGACTTCTGATGATTTTGAATTAAGCATTCTTGATTGTGCTGGCGGTCCTGCAAGTTTTAATGCAGAAATGACAAAAAGGGGTTACAGTGTCGTTTCTTGTGACCCAATTTATCAGTTTACTGATGCAGAAATTGCCCAACGTATCCAAGACACTTATCCCATAATTCTTAAGGGTGTTCAGGAAACTCGCGATCATTTGGTGTGGCGAGATATCGCATCGCCCGAACAATTAGGAAAAATTAGAATGGCGGCGATGCATGAGTTTCTTGATGACTTTCCTTCAGGAGTTGCCACAGGGCGATATATCACTGCTGAATTGCCAAATCTACCTTTTGATTTGGGTGAATTTGATTTAGCTTTATGCGCGCATTTACTATTTACTTATTCTGAGCAACTTTCATTAGATTTTCATTTCCAATCAGTTTTAGAACTGTGCCGAGTGGCGAAAGAAGTTCGTATTTTTCCCCTACTTGTGAACTTTTCAAATGATATATCTCCTTGGTTAGAACCGGTGATGAATCATCTCCAAAATCGAGGTTATACAACAGAAATCAAGCAAGTTGCCTACGAGTTTCAAAAAGGTGGAAATCAGTTATTACGCATTTATAGTGAGTAAAAAATATGTCAATGTCATGGCAAGAAATACGTAAGAAAACTTATTAATTATCAGCGATCGCCTATTATTAGTTGAAGCGCTCGTGCTGATATTTTTTACATTGCCAGAAAAACTAAAGGCATTGCCGTAGCAAGGCAAGATGTCGCTGAATTACTATTACTTATGCAAGTTTGTAGCGTTGACCGAAGTATTTTAGAAACCGCTATATTTTTCCTAATAGCAGATTTTGAGGATGCAATTCAGATCGCGCGTCCGCTATCAGAGAATCTAGATACGATTGTTAATCGCGATATTCAAGACTTTGTTGCTAGTATTTTACCAATTTTGTCAGCAGGAACACTCCTAGCGCGCTTGTCTTCGCTACAGTAACGAGTGGAGCATATGAGAGATTTTGTTGCATGAGTCAAATTGTCTGGATTGCGCGACATGGAAACCGCATTGACTTTGTTAACCCCGAATGGTTCAATACCGCCGAAAGACGCTTCGATCCGCCGCTTTCGGATGATGGAGTGGTACAAGCTTATCAACTAGGACAACGTTTGAAAGCGGAAAACATCGCGCATATTTTTGCTTCTCCGTTTTTGCGCACAGTGCAAACAGCAAACCAAATCGCTGAAGCTTTAGATTTACCAATCAAACTAGAGGCGGGCTTGAGTGAGTGGTTAAATCCGGCTTGGTTTCCAGAAATGCCTGAAAAACTGTCAATTGAGGCATTAACTAAACTTTATCAGCGAATTGATTCTAGCTATACTTCGCGCCTTGTCCCGCAATATCCTGAAACACACGCCGAAATGTTAATCCGTGCAGGTAAAACGGCAACGCTGCTAGCCGATGAGTTCTTCTCAGAAGATATTTTATTAGTAGGACATGGTGCATCCGTCTTGGGTGGTGCTGTGGGTCTTGTTGGTGCAAGTGCGAAAGATCAAGTAAAAGCATCTTTGTGCTGCTTAGTCAAAGTTGCGCGTCAAGAAGCAGACTGGTTACTTGAATTAACAGGAGATACGTCTCACTTGAGTGCAGTTGAAGAAGTTATTCGGTTTAACTAGGGGTCTAGTGACTAGTGAAGTCAGGCATCTTGCCTGCACGACGGTAAGGGGTAAGATAAATTTTTTTGGGCTACTCTAGAATCCCTTGCGGTTTATTAGGAGTCAGTGGAGGGTATTTATGACGTTGCTATTAGCAGGTGATATTGGTGGAACTAAAACGATTTTGCGCTTGGTGAGTCAGCCAGAAATAGGCGAAATTCAAACGCTATATGAAGAACGCTACAGTAGCCGCAATTATCCAGATTTAGTACCAATTGTCCGGCAGTTTCTCGCCACCGCAGCCGAGAAAACAGGTAAACACACAACGCCACAAAAAGCGTGTTTTGCGATCGCAGGTCCGGTTGTCAATAATACGGTAAAACTGACAAATCTGGCGTGGTTTCTTGATTCGCAACGTTTAGAACAAGAATTAAAAATCGCACCTATTTCACTCATTAATGATTTTGCCGCAGTTAGCTACGGCGTTTTGGGGTTAAAGGAAGAAGATTTATATACGCTGCAAGCGGGTAAACCGCAACCATTAGCCCCAGTTGCAGTTATCGGCGCGGGAACTGGATTAGGACAAGGATTTTTGATTAAAAAAGGACAAGAGTTTGATGTGTTTGCGTCAGAAGGCGGACACGCCGATTTTGCACCGCGTTCTGAGTTAGAATTTTTGCTGCTAAAGTATCTGCTTGATAAACACGATATTCAAAGAGTTTCAGTTGAAAGGGTTGTTTCAGGTTTAGGAATTATTGCAATTTATCAGTTTTTGCGCGATCGCTCGTATGCAACGGAATCGCCTGAAATTGCGCAAATCGTAAGGACTTGGGAAAAACAAGCAGGAAGTGAAAGAAGCGTTGATCCCGCAGCAGCGATTTCAACGGCTGCACTAGAAGGGCGCGATCGCCTCAGCGAACAAACGTTACGAATGTTTGTCGAGGCCTATGGCGCAGAAGCAGGGAATCTTGCTTTGAAGCTTTTACCGTACAATGGACTTTATATTGCAGGTGGAATTGCGCCTAAAATTTTACCACTCATTCAAGAAGGTAATTTTCTTCGTGCTTTTTCTAGTAAAGGGCGAATGCGCTCGATTTTAGAAGATGTACCAGTCAATATTGTTCTAAATCCGCAAGTAGGATTAATTGGTGCGGCTTTGTATGCAGCTAAACTGTAAACAAAGTTACTGAAAAATTAAGTTTAATCGCTGCTGGGCTGCTTGTAGTGCCTCAGCAGGTGAACTTTTACGTAATAACACGGCTTCTAAAGCTCGACCAATGTTTTCTGATACGCGGCTGTAACCTGGAAAAATCGGACGCGATCGCCCATATTGTGCTTGATCTAAAAATACTTGCACCGCTGGTAGTTCTTTAGCAAACGCTTTGTATTGAGCGTTTTCTCGCGCTTTGACGTTGACGGGTAAGTAACCTGTACCGATCGCCCATTGCGTTTGAAATTGTTCGCTTAAGACAAACTCGGTAAATTTTAGTGCAGCTTGTTCGCGTTGTGGTGTAGATTTGAATACGAATAAGTTTTCACCACCAATTCCGGTAGCACGGCGCTTGTCTGCTGGAATCGGAAACACGCCAAAATCAACGCCAGTACTTTTTAGTTGTCCTAAAGTCCAAGGTCCTGTAAGTTGCATGGCGACTTTACCCGCCAGAAAATCATCAATTTCAAAACCACGTTCGGGTAACGACAACACGGCGGAACCATCTGCAATGAGATTTTGCCAGAATTGTAACGCAGCGATCGCGCCAGAATTGTTAGCTAAATCAACGGCTGCGGCTTGTTGCGTATCTGTGACTAACTCGCCACCCGCACTCCACATAAACGGTAGCCACAAAAATACGGCAAATTCGCCTTTACCTAATGGTAAAAATATCCCGTGTTGATCAATGCGCTTGTCACCATCGGTATCGCGTGTTAACTGACGCGCAACTCGGCGCAATTCTTCCCAAGTTTCGGGTACTTTTGTAATTCCCGCAGCTTGAAATAAACTTGGACGATAAAATACTCCTGAATTATTTGTACCAAAAGGAACTGACCAAATGTGTCCTTGATACTCCATCGATTCAAATAACGCTGGATCAAGTTGATTTTTGACAGGTAATGCTGTTAACCAGTTTTCGAGGGGGCAAATTGCATCAAGTTCTACAAGTTGACCGGTTAGTGTTGCGTTGAACCATAATAAATCTGGTGGTGCATTGCCGACAACTGCTGCCAAAATTTTGGGTAGTTGCTGTTCGGCTTGTCCTATGTAAAGTGATTCTACTTGAATGTCTTGATGCTCTTGATTAAATTGATCGACTAATTTTTGTAATACATCTCGATTCGATGGCGGATTGACACCATGCCAGAATGTTATTTTAGTTACGTTGGATTGTTGATTGTTTGGTAGCGTTTGACATCCTGATATTGATATTGCTGACACAATAAGTATAATTACTACTATCTGATGTACCTTTTTAAATACGTTTTTGGCTGGTTGCATCATTTTGTTGAGGGTTAAAAGTTAACAGGGTAACTGTAGAGAGATTTAATTGTTTTTGAAACAAACCAAAAAGGTTTCAAAAGAATTTGAAATATAAAAATATACTATTGTTTAAAGTTAAAATTGCTTCATGTTGAAAAGGTTTCGGTCTTTTGTTCTTCTTTTTTTATTCGGAATTATTATATCTACTGGGTGTATTGCAAGGCAAGATAATAGTGATATTGTGACTGTAACACTTAGTGGATGGAGTAATTTGCAGGAAAAACAACTTCTACAACAAGTGTTAAATGAGTTTGAAGCGACGCATCCAAAAATTAAGGTTAAATACGATGCGATCGCTGACCAGTATATGGATGTATTGAAAACTCGTTTAATTGGCGATACCGCAGCAGATGTTTTTTATCTTGATGCTTTTGAAGCACCAGGAATGATTGAACCTGGGGTTTTAGAACCACTAGATGATTATGTCACGCCGGAATTTGATATCGCAGATTTTCAACCTTCACTGCTTGCGGCTTTTCAAGAAAATGGCAAAACTTATGGTTTTCCTAAAGACTTTTCCACGCTTGTTTTGTTTTACAATAAACAAGCCTTTGCTGAAGCTGATTTGCCGCAACCACCGCAAACTTGGGAACAATTAAGAGAATACGCTAAAAAACTTACTGTTGACCGCAATAATGATGGCAGAATTGACCGTTACGGGTTGGGAATTATTCCAGAACTTGCGCGACTGTACTTTGTCATTAAAGCTTTTGGTGGTGAGTTAATTAATACACTAGAACAAGCTACGTTTGCTTCACCAGAAAGTCTGCGAGGTTTACAATTAATCATCGACCAATATCGTCAAGAGCGATCGTCGGCTCAACCTTCTGATGCTGGAACAACGTCAGGTGGGGAAATCTTTGGTCAAGGTAAAGCGGCAATGGTGATTGAAGGACCGTGGTTAATTCCTTATTTAGATGATACGTTTCCAGCGCTTGAATATGCAACAGCCGAAGTCCCAACGATTGCCGGAAAAAAAGGCACAATGGCGTATACTGTTGCTTATGTAATGAATAAGAAATCACAGCATAAACCGGAAGCATGGCAGTTGATTTCTTACTTAACCGGAAAAGAAGGAATGACACTATGGACGCGCACAGGAGTTGCGTTACCAACGCGTAAATCTGTCACACAAAAGCTTGGTTACGATCAAAAACCTCTGTACGCACCGTTTATCGCAGGTGCAGAATATGCTACGGTATGGCAGGCTGGTAAAAATTTACCAACGATTATGAATAATTTTAATAATCAATTTATTAGTGCAATGTTAGGCGAACAACCACTCAAAATTGCCATGCAAAAAGCTCAAGCTACAGCCAATCGAGAAATTGAATTAATGCAGTAATTTAATGAAAATATTTAATCACAGTTATTAATGAAAAAATGAATTCAAACCACAATTCTTCATGACTATAATTTATGACTAACTCTATTTCCATTACCTATTACTAATTACCCGCATCCATAACAGTAATTATATTTCAATTCACTAATCTAAAATCTAAAATTTCCAATAGGTATTTTTAGCAATTGCTCAACGATAAGCTAGGATCTATATCTATCCTCGTGTGCGTTGATCGCTTATGAATCGTTCTCATCAATTAGCAGAAGATAAATTGCCTGTCGCTAGGGAGGAACATTCCCACAGCCACGATACTTCTAACGTGGGCGATCGTTTTGGGGATTCGTCAACGCATCCTCACGTCCACAGTGAGGAGTCACTTAGAAGCATTGTCAATCGCTTATCGCGTATTGAAGGGCATATTCGCGGTGTGAAAACTATGGTACAGGAAAGCCGCCCGTGTCCAGAGGTGCTTGTCCAAATTGCTGCGGTACGCGGTGCCTTAGATCGAGTTGCCCGCATGATTTTAGACGCGCATCTGACTGAGTGTATCACAAGAGCCGCTCAAGAAGGAAACATCGAAGTAGAAATGGCAGAGTTAAAAGCGGCTTTAGATCGATTTTTACCTTAAAAATAACTGCGAAAGCAGCTGTCAGTTAGCAAGGAGTAATGTTACAGTTTCTGGAAATCAGGCGTGACTTCTAGAAACCATTATGTTAGAACGATGGAAAAATCAAGTCCCCTTAGCTGTGAGTGTAGGATTATGCGCTGTGCTGGTTGGGGTAGCAGTGTTAGCCGCAAAGTCTAACGATTGGTTGCAGTCACCACAAGACAACTCACTGCACGCGATCGATTATCCAAAATCGTCGGTTCTGCCATTAATACCGCTATCGCCCACAGCACGAATGGTACAACTCAGTGCGATCGCCCAGTTACCCCCCTCGCAAGATCGCGATCGCGCGCGCTATGTGTTAGCAAATGACTATCTGCATCAGCAAGCCGAACAAGCGCTACAACTTCTCGAGGGTTTAGACCAAAGTTACCCTGTACTAGCCGCACCAATTCTCTCCAAACGCGCCCAGGCTTACGAAATTTTGGGTGATACCACGAACGCACAAGCAACGTATCAAGAATTACTGAAACGATATCCTTCGCATCCGGTTGCCGTTGAAGCATTGTATGCATTAGGAAAAACAACACCGCAGTATTGGCTGCGGGCGATCGCGCAGTTTCCTTCGCATCCTCGCACGCTAGAAATCGCCCGTTTGTTACTACAACAAAATCCGAATCAACCACAGTTAATGCTACTGCTTGCAAGACATGGTTATGAACAGCCAGGCGTTGTTGCAGTATTAAATCGACTTGTTAGTGACTATTCAGAACAATTACAGCCGCAAGATTGGCAAGCGATCGCGATCGCCTACTGGGAAAACCAAGTTTACTCTAAAGCTGCGACAGCTTATCGACAAGCACCACGTACAGCGTTAAATGTCTATCGCATTGGTCGAAGTCTGCAATTGAGTAACAAACGACCTGAAGCGGTCGCTGCTTATCAACAACTTATCCGCGAGTTTCCAACTGCATCTGAAAGCGGTACAGCGTTGCTAAACTTGGCACAAATTACCCAAAATGATTACCAAAAACTATCATACCTCGATCAGGTTGTCAAGCAATTTCCTCAACGCGCCGGCGAAGCCTTAGCGCAAAAAGCAGCAATTCTCGACAACTTGGGGAATAAAACATCTGCTGCGCAAACGCGACAATTGCTATTAGACAAGTACGGTGATTCTGATGCTGCGGTTGAGTACCGCTGGAGAATGGCACTTCAAAAGGCTGCAAATCAAGACTACCGAGCCGCATGGCAATGGGCACATCCGATTCCTACAAGTAACCCGAACAATATTTTGGCTCCTCGCGCTGGATTTTGGGTTGGTAAATGGGCGCAGCAATTAGAACGACAACAAGAAGCGAAAGCGGCATTTGAATATGTCTTAATTCAATTTCCGCAATCATATTATGCTTGGCGATCGGCAACGATGCTAGGGTTAGATGTTGGTAACTTTAACACTGTCCGCCAACTCAATTTTGAGATTACCCCCCCACAACGCGCAGTTTTACCCGCAGGCTCAGATACATTAAAAGAACTCTATCAATTAGGGCAAGATACTGATGCTTGGGCACTGTGGCGCGCAGAATTTCAAAATTATCATCAACCGACTGTAGCCGAACAGTTTACTGATGGATTGCTAAGAACTGCTATAGGACAGCATTTGAAAGGAATTAACTTAGTTTCAACTATAGAAGATCGCGAATCTCCTCAAGATCAAACTGAGTATCAAGCACTGCGCCAAGAGTTAACGTATTGGCAAGCGCGTTATCCGTTTCCCTTCTTTGAGGAAATTACAACTTGGTCGCAAAAGCGTCAACTCAATCCTTTTTTGGTGACAGCACTCATTCGCCAAGAGTCACGCTTTGAACCAAAAATTCGTTCGGTTGCAGGTGCTGTGGGGTTAATGCAAGTGATGCCGAGTACAGGAGAATGGATTGCGCAGAAGATTGACTTGAAGGAGTACAACAAAGAGAACCCTCAAGATAATATGCGCTTGGGTACGTGGTACTTGGATCACACGCACGAACAGTACGATAATAATTCGATGCTGGCGATCGCCAGTTACAACGCAGGTCCAGGAAATGTCTCTAGATGGTTGAGAACTCTAAACACCAGAGATCCTGATGAATTTGTCGAAGCAATTCCTTTTGAAGAAACTAGAGGTTATGTCAGACAGGTATTCGGTAACTACTGGAATTACCTACGACTGTACAACCCAGAAGTGGCTCAGCTAGTCGCAAGATACACAACGCGTCAAACGGCTTTTTTACCGCAGCCACCACAGTAAATTGTACTTATCTATACAATTATTTGCATTCGTCAGCATTGCCTTGAAGCAAAGTAGATACTGAGTAAAGTTTCTGTCTGAAGTTTTACAATACATTAAATAATTTTACTTAGCCACTACGTCGATTTTTGTAGGTAGCAATTTTTACGGTGCTAACCCTGGTTATTGTGTCATCGTTCCCCAAGGCAAAACGAGTCAAACATTTAGTATCTTTACTTACAGGCAATCAACGACTTCCAGGGGCAATATTTTTGCAAGTTACGGCAATACCTTTTTGGAAGCCGAGTTGACAGTAACACCGTAATTGAGGAGTCAGAGGTTAGACTTTTTAGGGCATAATATTGCAGGCTTTTAGCTGCGAACTCTTGTCTACCAGATAAAATAGATTGCAGATCTTGCAATAAAGCTAACTCATGACGCCGCCCTCAGATTTAGATAGTGCAACTATGCCCGCTTCAACGACTGACTTGGAACAAGAAACCAAGACTGAAGGCAACCAGGATTGGGAAAATAACTACTTAAATGAGTTACCTGGCGAAGTAGAAATGTCGCTGTTCGATCACTTGGAAGAGTTGCGACAGCGAATTTTTTATTCCTTAATTGCGGTATTGATAAGTGTTGTTGGCTGTTTTATCGCAGTTAAACCGATTGTTCAGTTACTCGAAGTTCCTGCTCAAGGAGTCAAGTTTCTACAGCTAGCGCCAGGAGAGTACTTTTTTGTTTCGCTCAAAGTCGCAGGCTATAGTGGTCTGCTCTTAGCTAGCCCGTTTATCCTTTACCAAATTATTCAGTTTGTCTTACCAGGGCTAACACGCCGCGAACGCCGCTTAGTCGCACCAATTGTTTTAGGTTCAACTGTATTATTTGCGGCTGGATTGGTGTTTGCTTATCTTGCCTTGATTCCAGCTGCGTTAAAGTTTTTCATTAATTATGGTGCTGATGTCGTCGAACAACTGTGGTCGATTGATCGCTACTTTGAGTTTGTGCTACTGCTGTTGTTTAGCACAGGTTTAGCTTTTCAGATTCCCGTCATTCAACTGCTGCTTGGGGCTTTGGGAATTGTTTCTTCTAAGCAAATGCTGGCGGGTTGGCGCTATGTCATTCTTGGTGGAGTTGTCTTGGGTGCAGTCTTAACACCTTCAACTGATCCTTTGACACAAAGCCTTTTGGCGGGTGCTGTATTAGGACTTTACTTTGGTGGAATTGCTGCGGTTAAATTGATAGGTAAATGACAAAAATTACGTACAGCAATTTTCAGAAAGTAGAAATTCGCGTCGGTAAGGTCGTCAAAGTTGAAGATTTTCCCAAAGCAAGAAAACCGGCATATAAACTGTGGATTGATTTTGGCGCGTTAGGAATTAAAAAATCGAGTGCGCAAATTACGAAGTATCGCCACGAAGAGTTGACAGGTAGGCAAATTCTCGCTGTTACCAACTTTCCCCCGCGCCAAGTTGCGGATTTTATGTCTGAGGTACTTGTCTTAGGTGTCGTACTCGACAATAAAGAAGTCGTACTTGTTAAACCTGATCGCGATGTCCCTCTTGGCAAAAGAATTCTATAACTCTTTGCTCACTTCTTCTAGATCAGCCATTCCGAAGCACGTTCGCCGAAGTCTAAATCGAGTGGAATACTTACGGCTTTACCGAGTCGGGGACGTTCGCGGGTTTGGGCAATAAATTGCTGTACTTGCTGCGTTCCACCCAAGGCGTGAAGATAATTGGCGATCGCATCTAAATGCTCTTGGTATTCGGTTTCGGTAAGCGGAAAAGACGCTTGCTCTAAGTACTTCCACATCACCTGAAGAAAAACTTTGCCTTGGACGCGCCGTAGCTGAACATCGTAAGATCGCCCCCACTTATTTAACAATATCTGACGTAACTCCTTTCCTGTCATTTCGTTGCAATTGCCTTTTACATTTCGTTATAAAGTAAAGCTGCGTAACTCAGGTATGATAACAATATAAAGAAATGTAATGGTCCTCTGAAAAAGGCTGGAAACACTCTTAAAAGAGGGATTTGAAAGTTGTTGCGAGTCGTGGTAGACCGACTCCAACAGAGGATAAGTGAGGTTCTGGGAGCAAATCTCAGCGTTGTTAACAAAGATACAAGCAAAGAGCAGAAATTATGGCTCAAATGTCTAAATCCATGGACGTACCCGATATGGGGCGTCGTCAATTCATGAACTTGCTCACCTTTGGTACGATTACCGGAACTGCTCTGGGAGCATTGTATCCGGTAGTGAAATTCTTTATTCCGCCGAGTAGTGGTGGTGCTGGTGGTGGCGTAAAAGCCAAAGACGCATTGGGCAATGATATCAGCGTCAGTAACTTTTTAGAAACGCACAATCCAGGCGATCGCGTCCTCGCGCAAGGACTCAAAGGCGATCCGACTTATATTATCGTCGAAAGCAAAGAAGCCATTGGCGATTATGGTCTAAACGCGGTATGCACCCACCTCGGTTGTGTTGTGCCTTGGAATGCCGCTGAAAACAAGTTTAAGTGTCCGTGTCATGGTTCGCAGTACGACGAAACGG
Organism: Chroogloeocystis siderophila 5.2 s.c.1; assembly: GCF_001904655.1. Classification (NCBI taxonomy): domain Bacteria; kingdom Bacillati; phylum Cyanobacteriota; class Cyanophyceae; order Chroococcidiopsidales; family Chroococcidiopsidaceae; genus Chroogloeocystis; species Chroogloeocystis siderophila. The sequence continues at coordinate 38,161 of NZ_MRCC01000025.1, forward strand.
GCAAAGTTGTCCGAGGTCCCGCACCACTGTCGTTAGCCCTCGTACACGTCAGCACAGAAGACGATAAAATTTCCATCACTCCCTGGACGGAAACTGATTTCCGGACTGGGGAACCACCTTGGTGGACTTAAGATAATCAAGTGGCTAGCCCTTAGTCTTTTGCCCTTACATTTGACCTTCGTCACAAATAAGTGTTTGGTTACTGATGAAAAAAGCTTTGTTATCAACAAAAGCGATTGTTAATACGGTAATTATAGCGATCGCTACTGTTAGTTTCTTTCTCGCGAGCGACTTGGTGTTACCCCAGGCTGCTGCTGCTTATCCTTTTTGGGCGCAACAAACTTATCCGGAAACTCCTCGCGAACCTACAGGGAGAATTGTGTGCGCTAACTGTCACCTCGCTGCTAAACCCACCGAACTCGAAATTCCGCAATCGGTGCTTCCCGACACGGTATTTGAAGCAGTTATAAAAATTCCTTATGATACCAATGTACAGCAGGTACTCAGCGATGGTTCCTTAGGTGGATTAAATGTAGGTGCTGTATTAATGTTGCCGGAAGGCTTTAAGATTGCCCCTCCTGAACGACTGTCAGAGGAGATGAAAGAAAAAGTCGGCGATCTTTACTTCCAGCCCTATAGTGAAGATAAAGAAAACATCGTACTTGTTGGACCTTTACCAGGCGAACAGTATCAAGAAATCGTTTTTCCTGTACTGTCCCCCGATCCGAGAACAGACAAAAATATCCACTTTGGTAAATATCCGGTTCATGTAGGTGGTAATCGCGGACGAGGTCAGGTTTACCCTACGGGTGAGAAAAGCAATAACTCGGTTTATAATGCCTCTACCGCCGGTACAATTACCAAAATTGACCAAACTACCGATGAAAACGGGACAACTCAGTACCAAGTCACCATCAATACTAATGCAGGTGAAACGGTTGTTGAGACAATTCCCCTAGGACCAAAACTAATTGTCTCAGAAGGGCAAACAGTTGCTGCTGGTGATGCTTTGACCGATAACCCCAACGTTGGTGGATTTGGTCAAGACGACGGTGAAATCGTGCTTCAAAGTTCGGCTAGAATTCAATGGTTGATGGCGTTCTTAGCCGCAATTATGTTGTGTCAAGTTCTGTTAGTACTCAAGAAGAAGCAAGTCGAGAAAGTACAAGCAGCGGAAATGAATTTCTAAACTCAAATCCTTTGAATTCTTTGGGACAGGTTTATCGCCTGTCCTTTTTATTTACGAACTTGTTAAAAGTTATTGTACGATTTGTAAACCTGTTAGTAATTGCCAACTAAAGAATGCTACAAGACAAAGATTTATACCAGTATGAATATATCGCGCCCAGTTACTCCCATGCTGTATGACAGGAGCCAAAGCTGCAGAAATTGCAATTAACGCTGTCATTGCTAAACCAACAAATAAATGAGCATTGACTGAAATTTCACCCGCGCTCAAATAGGTAATAACAACACCTCCGATGGCACCAGTTACCATCACCGCCAGCGCGATCGCTACCCTAACTATTGCCCAACGCGCACTGTGGTTGCGTAAGAACTTCCCAATGGCACCATAAACAGGACAATGATCGTTTGAAAGACAACCTGATGTGCTGCTAATACTTCTGTGCCTAATGTTCCCGTCCAGAAAGTAATCACCAGAAAAATCCGATTTCTCAACCAGAAAATAATCCGAGTTAATTCCCAGAGAATGCGCAGTCTCACGCGGTGAAGTTCTTGAAAAATGCGATATTTCCTCAAATTTTGATTTTTAAAGACATACAGCGCTATGACTCTCGCGACTCCCAATCCAGCAAGCCCCAGTTGAGGAAAACCAAATTTACCAAATCCTAAGACATAATTCCCGATAATATTAAAAGTCGTTCCAGTCACCACAATCATCATCACTGGACGCGCCTACGAAAGCGCGGAAACTGTAGCACGTAACGCCGCAAATCCTACTGCGGGAAATAAACCCCGCAGCATAATGTCTAAAGAGGTATTGACAAGTTGCATAGTTTTTGATGTTTGTCCGCTATGGCTGAGCCAGGTATAAAGATGTGCAGTAAAGATCATCAACGGTAGTGCAACCAACAGCGCTAACCACAGCCCTTGATGCGCTACTTGCTCGATGCGGAATTTTTGCCCTGCCCCAAAGGCTTCTGCAATGAGTGGACTTACGCCCATCATAACGCCACTCGCCGTGGTCATAATCGAGAGAAAGATAATTGCTGCGAGTCCCACTGCTGCCAAAACTTCGGCTCCCATTCTGCCCATCATGATCGTATCAGCAAAGCCTGTCGCAGATTGGACAACTTGGGCACTAGCAAGGGGAATCGCTAACTTCAGGAACTCTCGCACTTCAGTATGTATATGCTTTGGCATCTGCATGACAGTCATTGTGAAATTCTCTAGAGGACTTGCTACACTGTTACTTTAGAAAAACAAGCAACGTGAAATCTTTCTATTTTTTGCTGTTTTGTCAAAATCTTGCGGGTAATTTCTTGTTGTTATTAAATCGCCGCAGACCGCGCTTCATCGACTTTCAATGTTGTTCCAGTGATAAATTTGGCATCATCGGAAATGAGAAAAGCGACTATTTTTGCCAGTTCGGCATAAGTAGCTAGACGACTCCACATCAGATCGTGAGGAACATTCCAGTCTGCGAGTTCTTCGAGGTTATCTGCTACAAAGAATGGAGCCACTGAGTTCATGCGAATGCGATCGCTACGATACCGCTTAGCATATAGTTTTGTGAATCCTTCCATTGTTGCTCGAAGCGTACCACTAAACGGAGTTCCCAAATCTGGTTCTTGAGAATCACACGCAGAAATATTGACGATCGCCCCGCCTCCTTGTTGACGCATCGGTTCTGTAACGAGTCGTGCTAACCGCACCACGCTGAGAAACAGCATCTCAAAGTTCTCTAACCACATCTCGTCGGAAATTTCTAATAAATCAGTTCGAGGCGGATCGCCAAAGCTATTAACTACAGCATCAATGCGCCCAAATTTATTTGACGTAGTTTGTACCAAATGTTCTAAATCCTGTGCGTTGGACATCGATCCTTGCATGGCAATTCCGCCAAGTTCCTGCGCCAAATCATGAATACTTGGCGATCGCGCCAACAGTGAAACTGTATATCCCTGTGCTGCCAACTCACGCGCACATCCTGCCCCAATACCGCGACTTGCGGCTGTTACGATCGCAACCTTTTGACTCATTGTTTGACCTCTATTAATTTATTCTTTTAAGTTAAACTTTGCTGTAATAGAACAGAAAACTTGATATTGGCAAAACATCTGTGCTGAAAAAGAACAAATGCTGAGTGTTTTTAACCAACTATCAGAATTAATCGCCTTCGTGGAAAGTGTCGAGTGTCATAGTTTCAGTGCAGCCGCGCGATCGCTAAATACAACTTTTTCTGCAATTAGTAAACGAGTTGCAAGATGAGAAGATTGCCTAGGAATACGGCTATTACAACGCACAACGCGAGCAATAAATTTAATTTTAGAAAAGGAACCGCTGATTACGAGTACGTGTCGTGCTTACTACGAGAACTCAATGAAGCAAACTGAATCGCTACATAACTTTGGTAGAGGAAAAACAAAGACGACAGCGGAAAAGACTCTCGCTCAAAAAATACGTTTTGGTTAAAGGAAATTCAATTTCATGACTCTTACCTCTAGCCAAGATAGTCTAGAAGTTATCTTGATAAATTTGTTGCGTAATTAGTTCTAAACATTGGTATTAGTATTGTAGTATTACATATCAATTCAATACATAGTGCTTCTTAAGTTTTTGGCAATACAACTTTGGTAAGTAGCAGAAATTGTGCCGCACTCGCCACTAAGTTATAATCAACGAAGCTCAAGAAGATTGTGCAACTAATACCGTTAGACCGTGAGGCATACACTCTACCTCAACTTGTTTTGCGCCAATGATTTCCCCATCAACTACAACTTTCTGCGGCGGATTTGTAGTTACTTTTAAGCGGCGAGTTCGACCGTGAATGACATGCTGTTGATTTACCTCAGTTTTCGTAATTGCGCTTCCTAATAGTCGAAGCATGGTTGTCACTGCATGAAGTTTGTTTTCTGCGGTGGCGATCGTGACATCAATCTGTCGATCATCTACGAGGACTTGCCCTGTGCCTTGGGCGAGGATAGATGTAGGTGGAGCAGCATTCGCAATTGTAATCGCACCTGCTTCAGATTTGTAGGTAGTTCCCTCAGCCTCAATTTCTGTCTCGAACGGTTATTGTTTGTCCATTGATTACCAACCTACCATTAGATAAGCAAGCGTACCCCATTGATCTTTTAACTCGCGATTCGCGGCTTCCACGACATTCGCTTCTTAGCCGATGCCTGCTAACAAAGTCATTGAAAAACCATTACAGTAGGCAGCATCGACCGTTTGAGCGTGTTCGGCAAGAATAATTTGGCAAGCATTGCGCACAGATAACAATCCAGAAATACCCAACGCAACGGCAAAGGCATTTGCTGTACCTCTGGGAATAATACCTAACGGAATTGCCGTGCCAATTAAAGCACCCGCAACAGCAAAAACAGTTCCATGCCCATCAGATGCAATAACTAAATCGGCATGATTTGCGATCGCCGCACGCGCCAGTTGCATGAGATTTATTTCTCGCGTTGTTTGGTGAATTCTTAAACTAAAATGCGGCTCTAGTAATTCCCGAATTAATAAATCTTGCTCGGCATCGCGCTGACCTGAAACTGGATTGAAAATGAGGTGGGCAACGCGCGTTTTGGCTAATCGAGTTGCGATCGCTTCGGCAGTTGCTAGATTTGTCGCTACTGCAACATTATGAATATTACAAAGATGCAACAAGGCATCTAAACTTGGTTCGAAGCCAATCAGCGGATCGACTAAAAAAAATGACAGCCAAAACATTGCCACTCGCAACTTCAGCCGCGATCTGAACAACTCCACCGCGAGAACCTGTTAATTTCTGCTCCACAGGTAATTCGGTTGCCGCTTGAATTTGTGCGCTTGTCTTTACGCTTGCAATCAGGTGGTAGCGCGACAAAATAGAGGCATGAGCTAATGCAAACTGTACAATGTCTTCTTTGCGACTGTCATGAGTAATGAGTGCGATCGTATTAGCCATAATCAAAAGCGGTAACATACAGTATTACCAATCATGAAACACTTTCTTTAATTACAGCCTGTTGCAATCAGTATAATTTCTGGTGAAGATGCAAAAGAAGTAGAAGCTCAATTCTATGACTATAGCTTGCTTGTAACTCTAACCTCTGCTATGGCATTACAAAGAAATTGACGTACCTGTTTACTATCAAATTTGCTACAAGGTGCTGTGCGATGTGCGGATTGAAAATATGTGAAAATGAATAATGCAATTATGAGGAATTTCTTTTCAATTGGGCAACAGATTGTAGGGAAAAACGAGACCTGCGGATTGACAACATCAAAGCTTAGAGACCTCATTTGAGCAACTACGTCGCGAGTACCAGCAATATTGAGGTTGGGTAAGAAATCCTGGTTTCAAAAAACAAAATCGCTGCTCTCAACCTCAAGAAATTGTAACCTCAACAACTGACACAGCAATTCTCAAATGCCGCAGTAGATCAGCCGCACAATTCATAGATTAAGTGGGACAACATTTAGGCTTATCCTTTTGGTGGTTGGAGTCTTAATGCTTTTGGGGATGCTGGCACCGCTGAGTACAATAGTCTAGTGGCTTAACCAAACCGCTGAGGTTTAGGCTTGGAAGAAATGCTTGAAGTTCTAGGGCGTCAAGCTGCTATTTGATCCCACATCAGCTATCAATTGCTATATTGTGTTTTTGCCTAGTGTTGGGAACTTTTCCCCTGAAGAAATTACGCCTGGTGAAAAGTATTTTATTCATCAGCTTGCAGAACGCCATCCTCAGTGTGTTGTTGTACGAAATGTGTTTCCTTACTCAGTCATTAACTGATTTCTCGGCAGTCAAGAGTTCTTAACTCCATTGTGGGAAGCCTCAAAACAAAGCGATGGAATACTGCGTAATGTTTTAGTTCAAGTTCGCAATTTATGGCGGTTTGCAATTTCCGGTGACGAGCGTTATGGTTCAGTTTACAACTTAAGTATTGCTCATTACGATTGTCGAGCGCATGAATGTTGCACATCTGATCGCTCAATCTGATAGACCAAATTAACTTAATTTTGATCAGTACAAGTGGTGTAACTCAAGTTGCTTTGGGGGCGACGACGGCACACCTAAATGAATGGATCAACGCCCGCTTAACGGTATTGTCGATCAGCGGTACATTTGAAGGCAGCGCCGGATTTAACGCCGCAGATCGTGTTTATCATTTGCAAGGCGATCGCAACTGGGTTGCCGATACGCTGGAGGTGGACGTAGGTTCTCCAGTGAATCAAGCCCGACGGCAAGGGCGCTATACTGTTTGCATTATCGGTTCTTACGAACACACTGGAGCCGAGGTGATTTCGGTAACGCCATTTTACCCAATGGCATACCTCACGTTAAGCAGACTATTGAGCAAGTCGATCAACTGCCGATCTGGTCTATCGACCAACCTCTAACTTCGCAATGCCCAGTTCAGAAAATCGCTGAAAAATGAACAGCGAGTATTTATGCTTGAATGAAAAGCAGGATTTTCGAGCAATTAAATTGCAACCAAGCCTGTTTGGCGCAGAATGAAAAAGAGAATTGAGTTAACAATGCTAAGAGCGATCGCTCCCAAAATTGCACTGCCAATTCCCCATCGCAAGCGAAATCCCTCAACCAACCAAGCTGCTAGACCAAATACAATAATACTACCGATTAAGGGAATCAATCCTAAACTTAAAAGAGCATTCGCCGTTCTAAACCAGCCAGGAAACAAACCCCAAATACCATTAAATGCACCAATAATCGCTCCAGCAATTAAGGCAACCCAAGGATTATCCACCTCAACACCCAAAGGTAGTTTTGAGATAATCAATAAACTAATCGCAATGACGACGACAGAAATTAAAAATCCAAGCATTTATCCACTCCTGGGATACAACTGTGAACGTTTTTCTATGTACAAAGCATACAACCTGCAACGGAATGTTGATTCGTGATGATAAAAATGGTAAAAGGTGAAGAGTAACTAGTAACTAACCACAAAGAAAGGAAAGGTTATTTAACAGTAGATGATATCAAGACTAAGTAGCGCGCGGCAATGATGATAAGATAATCATCCAGATACCATTAAATAAAATTAAATAAAAGGGTAATTCCAACAAAAATTCCGAGTATCCAATCTGCGTTGAAAGGCCATTCAGACCAAATAAGGATACCTAATATAATTCCTAAAATTCCACTGAATAATACCCAACCCCAGTTGCGAGCAGGACGCAAATCAAAGGCAATAAAAACTTGCAACGCACCTTGAACAAAGATCGTAATTCCGAGTATGAGTGTTAGGGTGATCGCTCCTGAAAGGATATTGGTTAAAACAACAAGCCCAGCCACAAAATAGAAGATGCTCAACAGCAGTTTCCAGACAAACTGACCTGCTCCTCGCGATCCAAAAGCATATATAAACTGAGCAATTCCAGCGAAAATAACAATCCAGCCAAATGCGATTGTCGAAGCAATGGTTGCATAAACAGGTCGAGCAATAGCGGCTAGCCCGATAATGACTAATAAGATCCCAACTACTATACCGATTCCTGAGCCAGCATTACGTTCTCTATCACTCACTTCAGGATCTGTAGTTCTCATTCAAATCTCCTTCTGTTTAATTTAAGCCTCTTTAGCCAGTAGATTTTTACTCATCTTTGCTAGCGTTTGGGTAAAAACATCTTTGGATTTTCGAGCGTAGTGTAGGTGTTAATGCATTCCCCCTTACCGATTGCAATTAGACACTCTACCTTTAACTTACCATTTTGGTATTATCGAGTTCGGGAACTTCTGACCCTTACGACAACTTGCAAGTAGAACTCTCAACTTCCTCCGCAAAACTCAGTAAATCAACGTGTTTGGGGTTTGCCATTACCTCTTTTGCCGCTAGCAAGCCGGCGATCATCCAAGTTTGATAAATTCTTGCTTCTTTATCAATTAAGCGCCCCTGCTTACCATCGTAGTCTTCAGGAAATCCATCCTCGATTAACCGAGTTTCAGCAAGCGCGATCGCGCGATAAGCTAATTCTTGCCGTTCTGTTTTTTTGTGCAGCGGTAGCAAATAGCCAAAGTAAAACAAGCCAGTCGAGCCACACCATCAACCTTGTTACCTTGAAGCTAGCCTCCGCCATGTCGGATATGAAAGTCTTTGGCGAACTGCCCCCAATCTTAGGGGACTTCCGAGCCGGCTCGCTTCAAAGTCCCCCTGGGATTATGCAGGGCTGATACATTGACAGAAGGAAAAAAGCCTTTGGAG